>JAMPXL010000177.1 GCA_023701165.1 Geothrix sp.
AAGTTGGCCATGGCGCTGAGCAGGTGCTCGTCCTCGCGCTTGAAGCTGCCCTTGCTGAGGCTCGTCTCCAGGTAGATCACGCCCAGGGACTGGTTCTCCACGATGAGCGGCGCGCACAGCGCCGAGCTGATGCCGTGGATCTTGATGCTCTCCCCCGCGCTGAACCGGGGGTCCATGCGGGCATCCGTGGTGAGGATGGCCACGCGGTCCTTCATGGCCGTGCGGGCGATGGTGCGGCTGATGGGGTTGGGGTTCTGGCCCGGCTGTTCCTCCCAGACGAGCTCGGGCACCAGCTCGCCCTCCGCGTCCGCCAGCAGGATGAATCCGCGCTGGCACGGGATCTGCGATGTCACCAGGCCCATCACCGATTCCAGCAGCTCCGTCAGGCCCGCCGCCCGCAGCAGGGTCCCGGCCATGCTGGCCAGGCGCTGGAAGAGGGTCACGGCCTCGCCGGCGGGATGCTGGCCGCTGGCCTGGGCCAGCATGGCTTCCAGGCTGGCGTGGGGCACAAGGATGGAACCCGACGCGTCGAAGGCCCGGTCCTCCAGGGAGATCCTGGACGTCCCGGCCTTGGGGGCCAGGGCCAGGTTCAGCCCCGTGGTGGGCGCCCCGGAGGCCGGGTCGGGGATCCACCTCACCATGGCCTCGCCCAGCAGCACGGTGTCGCCGGGATGGAGCGGCGCGGGGCTGGACAGGGTTGCGCCGTTCAGGGAGGTGCCGTTGAGGGACTTCATGTCCATCACGTGGGGCTGGCCGTCCTTCAGGAAGATGCGGGCATGGACCCGGCTCACGGCATTGGCCTGGATGCGGATGCTGGCCTGGTCGCCCCGGCCGATGGTCACGCCCTCCTCCGTGAGGGTCACGGGATGCAGAGCGCCATCAACCTGGAGGGTGAGCTTCATTGGCCAGTCCGAAGGGGGCATTGAGCTTATCATGCGCTGCTGACGGTATCGGCGGGCCGCTGTAATCTATGAGGTTCACCCTGAACGGGTGCGGAGGTCCGTTGACCAAAGTCGGTTTCATGTCCCTGGGCTGCCCCAAGAACCTGGTGGATTCGGAAGTCATGCTGGGCCACCTGCGCCTCAAGGGCTACCAGATCACCCCGATCCTCGAAGAGGCCCAGGTGCTCGTGGTGAACACCTGCGGCTTCATCGACGCCGCCAAGCAGGAGAGCGTCGAGGCCATCCTCCAGGCCGCCTCCATGAAGAAGGACGGGGCCTGCGAGAAGCTCATCGTGGCGGGCTGCCTGGTGGAGCGCTACCGCGACGAGCTCATGGCGGAGATGCCCGAGATCGACGCCTGCCTGGGCACCCGTGACATCGAGCAGATCGCCGAAGTGATCGGCGCCGGCGCCGCCTTCGAGCTGGATCCCAACCCCGACTACCTCTACACCGAAGCCAGCCCCCGGATGCTCACCACTCCCAGGGCCAGCGCCTACCTGAAGATCAGCGAAGGCTGCGACCACGCCTGCGCCTTCTGCGTGATCCCCCAGCTCCGGGGCGCCCAGCGCAGCCGCAGCATCGAAAGCGTCGTCGCCGAGGCCCGCAACCTGGTGGCCCAGGGCGTGCTGGAGATCAGCCTCGTGGGCCAGGACACCACGGATTACGGCCGGGACTTCGGCGATCCCGATGCCCTGGAGAAGCTGGTCCGCGCCCTCGGGGCCGTGGAAGGACTCCGCTGGTTCCGCATCCACTACGCCTACCCCAACCGCCTGACCGACGGCCTGCTGCACGCCATGGCCGAGACGCCCAACTGCGCCCGCTACCTGGACATGCCGCTGCAGCACGCGGACGCCGCCATCCTCAAGGCCATGGCCCGGGGCGGCGGCCGGACCCAGTTCCTGAAGCTCATCGAGAAAGTGCGGCGCCTCGTGCCGGGCATCGCCATCCGCTCGAACTTCATCGTGGGCTTCCCCGGGGAGGACGAGGCCGCCTTCGAGGAGCTGAAGGCCTTCGTGCAGGAGGCCCGCTTCGATCACGTGGGCGTCTTCACCTACAGCCCCGAGGAGGGCACCTCCGCCCACGGCCTGGGCGATCCCATCCCCAAGCGCACCAAGGAGGCCCGCAAGCGCCGCCTCCTGGAACTCCAGCAGAAGGTCGCGCGGGAGAGGAACCAGGAGAAGGTGGGCCAGGTCATCGATGTGCTGGTGGAAGGCGCCCACGAGGAGACCGACCTAATTGTCAAGGGCCGCCACCAGGGACAGGCTCCGGAGATCGACGGCAATGTGCTGCTGGTGGACGGCGCCCCCCAGGTGAACACCATCCAGCGGGTGCGCATCGTGAAAGCCCATGCCTACGACCTCATCGGCGAGGTGGAGGAGGGCGGCCTGGAGGCCAGCACCGCGGCCTACGAAGCGGCCTTCCGGAACCGGATCAGCTAAACGCATCACGAAGACCCTCGTAGGCCCACCCGAGTCCTTTCGATTCGGGGATCCCTTCATGCGCATTCAGGCTCTGGCCCTCCTCTGCCTTCCCGCCCTGGCCTCCCAGGCGCCCAACCCGCCGCGCCTGGCGATCCCCCGCCTGGCCCAGGCGCCCTCCATGGCCCGGGACGCGGACCTCTCCACCTGGGGAGGCACGCTCACCCTCACCGACTTCGGCATGATCATGCCTGATGACAAGGGCGAGAACCGCTGGCCCACCACCGTGCATGCGGGCTGGGGCCCCGACGCCCTCTACGTGGCGGTGGAGGCCGTGGATCCCGAGCCCTCGAAGATCCACGCCGCGCGCCACATGCGGGACACCAACCAGGGCGACTTCGACTTCGTGGGCGTGGATCTGGATCCTTCCGGCAAGGGGCAGAGCATCGTCCGCTTCTTCGTGACGCCCCTGGGGGGCCAGATCGACGAGATCATGACGGACACCACCGGCGAGAACGCCTCCTACGACTGCCTCTGGGATTCCACGGGCGTGCTGACCCCGACAGGCTACGTGGTGAAGATGCGCATCCCCTACAGCAGCCTGCGCCGCCGGCCCGGGGACTGGGCCTTGCGCGTCCTGCGCATCATCCCCCGGGAGCGCCGCTACGGCATCTCCTGGCCCCGCATGAGCAAGGACGTCCAGTGCGACATCTGCCAGATGGCCCGGGTCTCCGGCGCCCCGGTGGACAAGCCGGGCGCGCCCTTCCTCCTCATCCCCTTCGCCACCTTCAACCGGACCCAGTCCCTGGAGGTGGATCCGCTCGCGCCCGCAGAGTCCAGAGCCCGGCTCGGATTGGACCTCCGCTACGCCACCACGGCCCTCACCCTGGAGGGGACCTACCGGCCCGACTTCGCCACGGCGGACGCGGATGTGGACCCCCTGCAGATCAACAGCCGCTTCAAGGTGCTCTACCCCGAGCGGCGCCCCTTCTTCCTCGAAGGCATGGATCTGCTCTCCCCTCCGGCGGCCCAGCGGCAGTTCTTCAGCCGCTCCATCCAGAGCCCGCTGTACGGCCTCAAGGCTTCGGGGCAGGCCTCCCTCGCCAGCTGGACCCTCATCCACGCCAAGGACCAGGACGGGGGGCTGCTCCTGGGCGCCCACGGCGCCCGCGGCGTGGAGGCCCTGCCCACCCGCGACACGGCCGCGGCCCTGCGCTTCCAGCTGGACGGGCGCGGCTCGGGGCTCTCCTTCCTGGGCACCGACAAGCGCCTGATGGGGGGACCGGAGGAGACCGGCGGCCAGAGCGGCGGCATCTACCTCGACCAGTACCTCGGGTCCGAATTCCACTTCATCGGCAGCGCCATGGCCGCCACCTCGCGCCTGCCCCAGGCGGACGGGACCCTGCGCTCGGGCCGGGGCACCTCCACCTCCGCCGAGCTGGATTGGACCACCCGCCACTGGGTCGCCTGGATCACGGCCCAGACCACCAGCCCCGACCTGGTCCTGTTGTCGGGTTTCACCGACCTCCAGGGCTACCGGCGCCAGGACACCGGCTTCGGCTGGCGCAACAACTGGAACTCGGGCCGCCTCTCCCAGGCCAGGATCACCTTGCGGGGGCGGCGGCTCCAGTGGTGGAACGGCGATCCCCTGGAGCGGGCCGTGGGACTCGACACCTGGCTCGAAACCGCAGGCCGCCTGAGCTTCTTCCTCAACCTGGATGCAGCCGGCCGCGTCTGGGCCGAGGACCGCACCCGTTCCGTGGCCTCCCGCTCCGTGACCGTGGGCGGCAACTGGCGCCAGCATTCTCCCGCCCAGTTCGGATGGAACGCCACGCGGGGGCGCACCCTCGACCTGGCTTCCGGGGATCCGGCCCGGTCCACCTCCGCCCAGCTGTTCCT
>JAMPXL010000178.1 GCA_023701165.1 Geothrix sp.
CGACGCTCTTCCGATCTTCCGTGACGGACGATCCCAAGATCACGGAGTCCTTCGCCGACAGCCTCACCCCCTGCCTGCGGCTGCCCTTCGGAGACATCGCGGCGCTGGCCGCGGCCGATTTCTCCGATGTCGCGGGCGTCATCCTCGAGCCCATCCAGAGCATGGCCGGCATCAAGACCGCCTCGAAGGAATGGTTCCAGGCCCTGCGCGCCAAGTGCGACGCCAGCGGCACCCTGCTCATCTTCGACGAGATCCAGACCGGCATGGGGCGGCTGGGCCAGCCCTTCGCCGCGCAGGTCTACGGCGTGCGGCCCGACCTCATGACCTCCGCCAAGGGCCTGGCCTCGGGTGTGCCCATGGGGGCCCTGCTCATGACCGCCGCCGTGGCCGCGAAGCTCAAGGGCGGCGACCTGGGCAGCACCTTCGGCGGCGGGCCCCTGGCCTGCGCCGCCCTGCTGGCCACCGTGGACGTGATCGAGGCGGAAGGCTTGATGGGGCGGGCTTCCGAAGCCGCTGCGCGGCTTCGGAAGGACTTGAAAGGATCGGTCATCGAGGCCGTCCAGGGCGAGGGGCTGCTCCTCGGCCTTCGCACGCCCCACGCCGCCGCCCTCAAGAAGCACCTCATGGCGCAGCACCTCCTCCTGGGCGGCTCCGGCGATCCCCAGGTGCTGCGCCTCATGCCCCCCCTCAACGTCAGCGACGCGGCCCTCACCGCCCTCATCACCGCCATCCATTCGTTCGTGCCGGAGCAGAAATGAAGCACTTCACCCGCATCGCCGACCTGGGGCCCGAAGGGGTCGAGAAGCTCCTCAAAGTGGCCGCCGCCTGGAAGAAGGAGCGCCCCGGCGCCATCTTCGCAGACCGCATCCTGGGCATGGTCTTCTTCAACCCCAGCCTGCGCACCCGGGCCAGCTTCGAGGCGGCCATGCTGCGCCACGGCGGCCACGCCATCGTGCTGGAGGTGGGGGCCGGCACCTGGAAGCTGGAGGACCGGGACGGCGCCATCATGGATCAGGATCGCGCCGAGCATGTCCGCGAGGGGGTGCCCGTCCTGGGGCGCTACGTGAATGCCCTGGCCGTGCGGACCTTCAGCCACGGCGAGGGTGATGCCATCGATGAGCTCGACCCCGTCATCAACGCCTTCCGGCGCTTCAGCACCGTGCCCGTGCTGAGCATGGAGAGCGCCCGGGAGCATCCCCACCAGGGCCTGGCGGACCTGCTCACCATCCAGGAGGCCCACGGCACCACGAAGGTGCCCGTGACCCTCACCTGGGCCCCCCACATGAAGCCCCTGCCCAAGGCCGTGCCGAACTCCTTCCTGCTCACGGCCGCGGCCTGCGGCGCCGAGATCCGCGTGGCCCACCCCAGGGGCTACGAGCTGGCGCCGGAAGTCCGCGCCGAAGCCGAGGCCTACGCCGCCGCCACCGGCGGGAAGATCCTCTACACCACGGACCAGGACGCCGCCCTGGAGGGCAGCGCCGCGGTCTACGCCAAGGCCTGGGGGCCCTCCTCCAGCTCCGGCCTGGAGGCCGCACCCATGGCCGACCTGGGCGCCTGGATGCCCACCGCCGCCCACATGCAGAAGGCCGCGAAGGAGGCCATCTTCACCCACTGCCTCCCCGTGCGCCGGAACCTCGAGGTCCACGACAGCGTCCTCGACGGCCCCTGGAGCCGCGTGGTCGACGAGGCCGAGAACCGCTTCCACGTGCAGCGGGCCACCATTCACGCCCTGCTGAACAGCTGATGCTTCCCCGTCTGACAACAAAACAGCTTCACCACCAAGACACCAAGGCACCAAGGCACCAAGGCACCAAGTTTCTGATTGTCTCGTGTAGCCGCAGCGCGGGTTTCAAGAAGAACCACCGAGGTTTGGATCCCAGCTTTTCTTGGTGTCTTGGTGGTGTTCCTTTCTCGTTTTCGCCTTTCGAACCGTCCGGAGTTGACATGCCCCTCTCCCCCAATCCCTACGCCGCCCTCAAGGAAGCCTCCCTCTACGTCCGCCTGTTCCGGGGCAAGACCTTCGTGGTGAAGGTGGGGGGCGAGGTCATCGCCGAGCCGAAGCTGCGCAGGGCGCTCTGCGAGCAGATCGCCCTGCTCTGGTCCTTCTCCATCAAGGTGGTGGTGGTGCATGGCGGGGGCGCCGAGCTGGACGCCGTCTGCGAGGCCATGCACATCCCTGTGGAGAAGGTGGCCGGGCGGCGCGTGACGAGCCCCGAGGTGCTGGACGCCGCCAAGATGGTCTTCGCGGGCCAGGTGCACATGGACCTGCTGGCCGAGCTCCAGGCCGCCGGGGTGCCCGCCGTGGGCCTCACGGGGCTGGATGCCGGCCTGGTGAAGGCCTCCCGGCGCCCGCCCGTGGCCGTGGTGCCGGACGGCGCCACGGAACCCCAGCTGGTGGACTACGGCCTGGTGGGCGACATCGACGCCGTGGATCCCCACGTGCTGAGCCACCTGCTGGACGGCGGCTTCCTGCCCGTGGTGGCGCCCCTGTCCGGCGGCGCGGATGGCGCCATCTACAACACCAACGCCGACACCATCGCTGCCAGCCTGGCTTCGGCCCTGGGCGCCGAGAAGCTGTTCTTCCTGCTGTCCGTTCCGGGCCTCCTGAAGGACGTCGCCAAGTCGTCCTCCCTGATCCCCCACGCCACCCTGGAGGAACTCGCCGCCTTCGAAACCAAGGGCATCATCAGCGGCGGCATGCGGCCCAAGGTGACGGCCGTGAAGGCGGCCCTCCAGGGCGGCGTGCCCAGCGCCCACCTGGTGAGCGGCCTCGCGCCGGACGCCCTGCTGGCGGAGATCTTCACCAACGAGGGCAGCGGCACCATGGTCGTGAGCGGGGTGGCCGGATGAGCCCCGCCGAGCTGCTCACGCTCCTGGTGGGCACCCCCAGCGTGTCCGGCGAGGAAGGCCTCCTCGCTGACCTCCTCCAGAACCTCGTCGCCGGGCAGGGCCTGGACGTCCAGCGCCAGGGCCACAACCTGTGGTTCTCGTTCGGGAAGAAGGGCGGTGCCCGGCTCCTGCTCAATTCCCACCTCGACACCGTCCCCCCCTGTGCCGGCTGGGAGGGCGACCCCTTCACACCCGTCTGGCACGGGGCGCGCCTCCAGGGCCTGGGCGCCAACGACGCCAAGGGCTGCGTGGCGGCCATCCTGCTCGCGGCCTTCGAGCTCGCGAAGCAGGAGCTCGGCGGCGAAGTCGTCGTGGCCCTCACGGCGGAGGAGGAGACCGGCGGCGAGGGCATCGCCACCCTCCTGGACCAGCTCGGCCCCCTGGACGGCGCCGTGGTGGGCGAGCCCACGGGCCTGCGCGTCTGCGCCGCCCAGCGCGGCCTGCTGGTGCTGAAGTGCACGGCCCGGGGCCAGAGCGGCCACGTGGCCCACGCCCAGATGCTGGGCGCCGAGAACGCCATCCACAAGGCAGCCCGGGACATCGCCAAGATCGCCGCCATGGACTTCCCCGCCCACCCCCTGCTGGGCACCCAGAAGGCCCAGGTCACCCAGATCAGCGGCGGCCTGCGGCGTAACCAGGTGCCGGATGCCTGCGAGTTCTTCATCGACCTCCGCACCGGTCCGGAGCAGGATCACGAGGCCCTGGCCGCGGATTTCCAGCGGCAGCTGGAGAGCGAGGTCGCCGTCCACTCCAGGCGCTACCTTCCGAAGGGCACGGATCCCAACCACCCCATCGTCCGCGCCGCCCTCCAGGCCGCGGGCAAGGCGGGCCCCGTGGGCTCGGGCACCACCTCCGACTGGGCCTTCCTGGGCGACATCCCCGCGGTGAAGGCCGGCCCCGGCGACACCTTCCGCAGCCACCGGCCCAACGAGTACCTGACCCTGCCGGAGCTCGAAGCGGGCGCGGCCTTCTACGCCGCCCTCGTCCCCGCCTTCTTCAAGATGCAGGTGCAACATGAGGGATAAAAAAGCAGGAACACAGAGGACACAGAATCACGCAGAGGGCGCAGAGGAGAAAGGGATGTTCATCGGAATGCGCCGTGCCATGCCCCTGCTTCCGGATCTTCTAGCTCTTTTCTCTGTGTCTTCCGTGCTCATCTGCGTCCTCCGTGTTCCGCAGTTTCCAATGCCCAGGAGTGCCCGATGAGGCCCGAAGCCACCACCCTCTGGGCCAAGGACGTGCCCCTGGACGCGGCCATCCACCGCTTCACCGTGGGCGAGGATCCCGAGACGGATCTGGCCCTGCTGGCCTGGGATGCCCTGGGCAGCGCGGCCCATGCGCGGATGCTGGCCGCC
>JAMPXL010000179.1 GCA_023701165.1 Geothrix sp.
CCGGGGGGCCTCCACTGGTCCGCGCCCACCCCGAGGCATCTGCCCGAGCTGGCCTAGGACCGCGTCTGCCAGCTGATCGGATCTCCATTGTCTGCGATGATGGATGTTTGGATTCCGGGGGTTCCATGGCCGTCCTGCTGAGCACCGATCTGCCCTTTCCCGTCTTCCGCCGGGGCAAGGTGCGGGATGTGTACGACCTGGGAGCCCAGCTGCTCATCGTGGCCACGGACCGCATCAGCGCCTTCGACTGCGTGATGCCGGACGGCATCCCGGACAAGGGGCGCATCCTCACCGCGGTGGCCTCGTACTGGTTCGCCGCCACGGAGGATCTGGTGCCCAACCACTTCCGTGGCAACCCGGGCTGGCCCGCGGCGCTGGAACCCCACCGGTCCGCGTTGGCGGGCCGCGCGGTGGTGGTGGAGAAGACGCGCCCCCTGCCCGTGGAGTGCGTGGTGCGTGGCTACCTCGCGGGGAGCGGCTGGAAGGAATACCAGGCGGGCGGATCCGTGTGCGGCGTGCCGCTGCCCGCGGGCCTGAGGCTCGCGGACCGGCTGCCCGAGCCCATCTTCACCCCCTCCACCAAGGCCGAGGAGGGCCACGACGAGAACATCAGCTTCGAGCGCATGGCGGAGATCGTGGGTGCGGACCTGGCCGTGCGGCTGCGGGACCTGAGCCAGGCCCTCTACCGGCGCGGCGCGGAGCTGGCGGCCCAGCGGGGCATCCTGCTCGCGGATACGAAGTTCGAATTCGGGTTGAGCGCGGCGGGGGACCTGATCCTCATCGACGAGGCGCTCACGCCGGACAGCAGCCGCTATTGGCTGGCGGACAGCTGGGCGCCGGGAAAGAATCCCCCGAGCCTCGACAAGCAGTTCCTGCGCGACTACCTGGAGACCCTCCCGGATTGGGACAAGCG
This sequence comes from Geothrix sp., assembly GCA_023701165.1. Classification (GTDB taxonomy): domain Bacteria; phylum Acidobacteriota; class Holophagae; order Holophagales; family Holophagaceae; genus Geothrix. The sequence continues at coordinate 914 of JAMPXL010000179.1, forward strand.
GCCCCCGGCACCCCACCTGCCGCCTGCCATCATCGATGGCATCCGGGCCCGCTACCTGGATCTGGCGTCCCGTTTCGGGGTGGACGTCTAGGATCGCCCCGCAGCTGCGTTGAAACCCCATCCGGGGGGGATCGGACCGGCCCGGGAGCCCTCAGCGCCCGGGGGCCGGAAGCCCGCCGGGCTGGAGCCGGGCGGGACCCAGCCAGCGCTGGAGTTCCCCATTCAGCGCTTCGATGGTGAGGGCTTCCATGCGGGCGGGGGTGGCTGCGCTCTCCCGGGCTTCGGCCAAGGCCTGATCCAGCAGGGCCTCGGGATGGAGCGCCACGAGGGCGCGTCCCGCGGACCAGGCGGCGCGGGCCCGGTGCAGGTCGGCTTCTGTGAAGCCGCGCCGCCGGAGGGCCTGAAGGCGCTCCAGCATGAGGGCCGTCGCGGCGGCAGGCCCGGGCGCTCCCACATCCAGCGTGGCCATCGGGCGCGGGCCCTCCATCTGGAACCGCACGGGAAGCAGAGTCGGATCGCCGGGTAGAAGGAGGGCCAGCAGCGCCCCGGCCTCGGGGCTGGGCACCGGGGAGAGCGGGGCCGCCGGCGCGACGGGCACCGGCAGGGCCGTCCATGTGCCGAAGGTCTGGAAGACGAGCCGCCTGGCCTGCTCACGGCCCAGGTCTCCGTGCAGCAGGAGCACGGCCCGGTCGGGACGGGACATCCGGGTGTGGAAGGCCAGGAGGTCCTCGTACGTGATGGCCGCCAAGCCGTCCAGGGTGGGCGCCTGGAGGGTCCAGTTCGGCTCCGGGGCCAAGGGGAGCTTCAGCTGGGACGAGGCGGCCTCCGTGCGTTCCACCTCCCTCCAGCAGGCCAGACGCTGGGCTTCCAGGATCGAAGGGTCGAAGATGGGCCGCAGGACGCGATCCGCCAGCATCCCCAGGGCGAGGTCCTGGTCCCGGCTCCGGGCCACCAGGTCCCAGGCGAGGCCGTCCGCGCGAAGCGATGGCATCAGCTCGATCCCTGCGCCCGCGAGGAGCTGGTGGAAATCCTCGGCCTTGAGGTTGCCTGCGTCCGAGTGCTCCAGCATGCGCAAGGCCAGGGGACCGAGCCCCGGCCGGAGGGCTCCGGAGGCGCGGTCCAGGAGCAGGTGCAGCCGGGCCCGCACCAGGGGGCGTTCGTGGTCTTCCAGGAGGACCACCCGCAGGCCGTTGGGCAGGCTGAAGGCCTGGGTCCGGAGCGGGGCCTGGGCCTGGAGCTGGATCGCAAGGGTCAGGGCGGACCAGACCGCCAAGGCCTTCATCGCTTCTCCGGGGCCAGCTGGGCCGTCAGCAGCTGGAGGGTGCGGCGGCGCTCTTCGAGGCTGAGCATGCGCAGCTGGCGGAGGCCCTCGGAGACCATGTGTTCCCGCTGGGCGAGATCCTCGATGCGGCTGGCGGCGAGGGCCTTCAACACCCGGGCCGTCTCGATCTCCACGGGATCCTGCCCTTCGTCGGTGCCGGGTTGCAGCCAGAGGGTGGTCCGATGGCTGGGTTTGAGCCAGGCCCGGGCGGCCGCCTGGACGGCCTCAGGGCCGAGGTTCCGCAGGCGCTGCAGCTCCAGATCCGCCTGCCGCCAGTCGCCGGCTTCGGCCCAGGCGAGGCCCAGGGTCCGGGCCAGGGCGCCGGGTTCGTCCTGGATCCTCAGCTGGTCCACATCGAGCTGGGTCAGGGCGCGCTGCCATTCGTCGGCCGGGATGGGCTCCTGCTGAAGCCGCAGGATCTCCGTGTGGAGCGCGGCCTCCAGTTCCGCCAGGGTCTTCCCGTCGGCCGGAGCCAGGCTGGCCATCAGGAGGCCCGGCAGCCGGCCCCCCGGCACATCCAGCCCGATCTCCGCGGCCTGGGCCAGGCCCTTCTGCCGGACCAGCCTCTGGGCCAGCCGGCCGGAGGGCCCCGCCCCCAGCAGCTGGGCGGTCATGCGCAGGGCCAGATGGTCCCGGTGAGTCCGGGCGGGGATGCGCCAGCCCACCACCAGGGTGGGGATTCCGCCGAGGGAGGCCTGGATGCGCCGGTCGCCCAGGTCCGCGGGAATCTCGGGCAGCAGGGGGTCCTCGCCCCCGCCGGCGGCGGACAGGGTGCCGAACGTGCGCTCGATCAGGGGCAGCGCCGTCTCCATTCCGATGCCGCCCACGAGCACAAGGGCGAGCCGGTCGGGCCGGAAAGCGCGACGGGCCCAGGCTCGGAGGTCCGAGCGGCGCATGGCCTCCAGGGCCGGCAGGTGGTCCGTGAGGTCCCGGCCGTAGGGATGGCCGGGCAGGGCCGCACCCCGGAGCAGAGCCAGGCCCTGGGGGCCTTGGGCGCGCAGCTCCGTGGCCAGGGCGGCCCGGGTCTCGGAGAAGCGGCTGAGCTGGAGGACGGAGAGGCGCTGAACCTCGGTGCGGCACCAGAATTCGAAGGCGCTCACGGGGAGTTCCGTCTGGACCAGAAGGGCATCCGCGCTGGCGCTGGCGGTCTGCCATCCACCCCGGGCGGTGTAGAGATCCGAGAGGGGCGCTGTGGAGAAGCGGGCCTTCAGGGCCTTGCGCAGGTTCTGGAGGGCCGCCTCCAGGGCCGGAGCCTGGCTGGCCGAGGCGGGATCCTTCCGCTGGCGAAGCCCCTCCTGCCTCAGGGATTCGAGGAGGCCCTCCTCCTCCTGGAGCAGCGCATCCAGGGATCCGGGTCCCTTGGCGGCATCCAGGTCCTCGGGCCGGGCCGGTCCGAAGAGGGCCCTGGCCGCCAGATCGTTGGCCCCGGCCAAGGCGGAGGGCTCCTCTGCGCGTCCGCCCTGGAGGACCATGGCCGCATGGAAGGCGGCCAGGTCCCGCCGCTCCACCAGCAGGATCCGGACCCCGTTCGGCAGGCGGCGCTCCTGGACCTCCGCGAGGCGGGGCCCCTGGGCGTGCAGGCTCAGGGCGGCGAGAAGGACGGGGACCAGGGGGCGCATGGTCCCCAGAGTACTACTTCGTGCCTACTTCACGCGGATGCTGCCGTTGGTGGTCTCCAGCCGGATGGACTGGGCCCGGCCCGGCACCTTCACGTGGGCGTTGTGCTTGGTGATCTCGATGACCTGGGCGCCGGGGACCTTGATGTCCAGGGACCCGTTGCTGTTTTCGGCCAGCAGGTCGCCTCCGGCCTTGCCCAGCTCCACCTCGATGCTGCCGTTGGTGGATTCCAGGAAGATGCCTTCGCCCCAGCCGTCCAGGTTCCGGGCGCGGATGCTGCCGTTGGTGGTCTCCAGGCGGATGCCCCCCAGGACGTCCTCCAGGATGATGCGGCCGTTGGTGGTGCTGCCCTTGATGCGGGCCGAGAGGTTCCGGGC
>JAMPXL010000180.1 GCA_023701165.1 Geothrix sp.
CGAGGAGAAGGTGAGGGCCATCCGCGAGCAGGTGGGCGCCGGCACCGTGGTGCTGGGCCTCAGCGGCGGGGTGGATTCCAGCGTGGCGGCCCTGCTGCTGCACAAGGCCATCGGGAAGCAGCTCACCTGCGTCTTCGTGGACCACGGCCTCATGCGGAAGGACGAGATGAAGCAGGTGCAGGCCTACTTCGCGCCCTTCGAGCTGAACGTGATCTGGGTGGATGCCTCGGAGGAGTTCCTGGGGGCCCTGGCGGGCGTCACGGATCCTGAGCAGAAGCGGAAGATCATCGGCGGCAAGTTCATCGAGGTCTTCGAGCGGGAGGCTGGCAAGGTGAAGGCCGACTTCCTGGGCCAGGGCACCACGTACCCCGATGTCATCGAGAGCAGCGGCATCGGCGGCGCCATCCTGGTGAAGTCCCACCACAACGTGGGCGGCCTGCCGGAACGCATGAAACTCAAGCTGGTGGAGCCCCTCCGCGAGCTGTTCAAGGACGAGGTGCGGGCCACGGGCCTGGCCCTGGGTCTGCCGGAGGAGATGAACCAGCGGCACCCCTTCCCGGGCCCGGGCCTGGCCGTGCGCCTGCCGGGCGCCATCACCCGCGAGCGGGCCACCATCCTGCAGAACGCCGACGCCATCTTCATGCAGGAATTGAAGGAGAGCGGCTGGTATCGCAAGACCAGCCAGGCCTTCGCCGTGCTGCTGCCCGTGCAGACCGTGGGCATCATGGGCGACGAGCGCACCTTCGAATGGATGTGCGCCCTGCGGGCCGTCACCAGCGAGGACTTCATGACTGCCGACTGGGCCCGCCTGCCCCACGAGCTGCTGGAGAAGATCGCCCAGCGCATCGTGAACGAGGTCAAGGGCATCAACCGCGTGGTCTACGACATCACCTCCAAGCCGCCCGCGACCATCGAGTACGAATAGTGGCCAAGCGACAGGAACCCGTCCGCAAGTCGGTGAAGGATGTGCTGGAGGATCTGCTGGCGGGGCACCGCGAGGCGGCCTTCAGCGGGCCGGAATCCGCCCTGAAGTACCTGCGCCGCACCTTCGAGGGGCAGGCCAGCCTGCCCAATGCCGTGAAGGCCGTCGCCTACGACCTCGCCGCCGACGCCCAGGCCCAGAGCGGGCAGTGGGAGGACTGCGCGGCCTCGGTGGACACGGCCCTGGGCTACCTGCCGGATCTGGAAGCCGCCTTCCCCCATGAATACCGGCGGATGCTGGAGGGGATGACCTGCTTCGAGCGGGGCATCCAGGCCCACAGCGAGCAGGGGGATTTCCACGCGGCCCTGGAGCTCTGCGAGCGGGCCATCGCCCTGGACCTGGGCGCCCACTACAAGGCCAAGCGCGATTCCCTCGAGTGGGCCCGCTGACCCCAGGCTCCAGAGCCTCCGGGCATGCTTCCGGCGTGATTTCCCCGGTTTTTTATGCCTGTGCGATCATCAGGAACTACACTCATCCGGTCCATGAGCCGTTGAAGATGGATCCAGGGGAGGGCCATGGGCGAGGATTTCCAGGTGGTTCCGCAGCAGATCCGCGTCCTGATCGTGGATGATGTGCCCATCATCCGGTTGTCGCTTCAGCGGATCCTGGCCAAGGCGGGCTACCACTGCCGCGAGGCGGAGGATGTGCCGCAGGCGCTGAAGGCCCTCGAGGAAGAGGCCGCAGAGCTGGTGCTCTGCGACATCCAGATGCCCGGCGCCTCGGGGCTCGATCTGGTGAAGGCCCTCCAGCCCAGGATTCCCGATACGTCCGTGGTCATGGTGAGCTCCACCGAAGACGCGGAGACGGCCATCGAGTGCCTCCAGCAGGGCGCCTTCGGCTACGTGCTGAAGCCCTTCCAGCCCCGGGAGATCCTGGTGCAGGTGAACGGGGCCCTGCGCCGGCGCATGCTGGAGATCTCCTTCCGGGACCGGGAAGCCCAGCTGGCCCGGAAGGTCCGCGAGCAGACCGAGGAGATCCGGAACTCCCGGGAAGAGGTGGCCCTGCGCCTCATCGCGGCCAGCGAGCACCGGGACCACGAGACCGGCAGCCACGTGCGGCGCATCGGCCTCTATGCGGCCGAGATGGCGGACCTCCTGGGCTGGGGCCAGGAGCGCATCGACGCCATCCGGTCCGCCGCGCCCATGCACGACATCGGGAAGATCGGCGTGCCGGACGCCATTCTCCAGAAGCCCGGCGCCCTCACGGACGAGGAATGGGTCACCATGCGGCGGCACACCAGCATGGGCGCCACCATTCTGAAGGGATCCGCGGTGCCCTTCATCCAGATGGGCGCCCGCATCGCCATCGGCCACCACGAAAAATGGGATGGCACGGGCTACCCGAAGGGGCTGGCGGGCGAGGCCATCCCCATCGAGGCCCGCATCACGACCCTGGTGGACGTGTTCGACGCGGCCAGCAGCCGGCGGCACTACAAGGAATCCTGGCCCGAAGGTCAGGTCATCGAGCTGATCGAAAAGGGCAGCGGCGTCCACTTCGACCCGCGCCTGGTGGCGCTGTTCCTGGCGAACCTGGACCGGTTCCGGAAAATCCTCACGGACAATCCGGATGAGGCCGAGGACGAGACCGACGAGCTTTAGGTCCCGGCGGAAGATGCTAGGCCGGAGGCGGAACCTCCGCCCTGGGACCCCGCCTGGTGATGGTGAACTCCCCCAGCATCATGGGCACCGCGGCCTTCAGCATCAGGGTGAAGGCCAGGAAGCCGATGGCGAAGATGCCTGCGGCCACGGCGATCTCCGTGAAGGAGGGGCGGTAGACGTAGATGTCCCCCAGCACGTCGGGCGTGAGGCCGGGGATGATGAGGCCCATGCCCTTCTCGATGTAGACGCTGGCGTAGATGAGCACGCAGCCGAGGTTCAGCGTCACCCAGTTGGTGCGGGTGCGGGGCACGAGGAAGAGGATGAAGGCCGCCAGGCCGCAGAGGATGGAGGCCCAGGCGTAGGGCACGAGGGTGGCGTGGCCCTTGAGGCCGAAGAGCAGATACTGGAAGTACACCATGTGCTCGGTTCCGGAGTACAGCTCCTTGAAGGCCTCCGCGGCGGTGAGGAAGAGGTTGAAGCCCATGGTGTAGGCCATGAGCTCGGCGATCTTGAAGATGGCCTCGTCCTTGATGCTGAGCTTGGTGGTCTTCCGCAGCACCTGGAGCAGGATGAGCAGGATGGCCGGGCCCGAGCAGAAGGCCGACGCCAGGAAGCGCGGCGCCAGGATGGCGGAGTTCCAGAAGGGCCGCGCGGCCAGGCCGTTGTAGAGGTACGCCGTCACGGTGTGGATGCTCACGGCCATGGGGATGGAGAGCAGCACCAGGGGCAGCACCAGCTTCTTCACGTAGTGCCGCTCCGTGTAGGCGCAGAAGAGCAGGTAGGTGACCACGAACCAGTTCAGCAGCAGGTAGAGGTTCAGCACGATCACGTCCCAGGCCAGCATGGACTGCGGCCAGTTCAGGCGGCCCACCAGGGGGATGATGTGCCAGAAGCGGTCGGGCCGGCCGATGTCCACCATGACGAAGCCCAGGCACATGATGAGGGCGCTGATGGCCAGCATCTCGCCCAGGATGGTGATCTCCTTGATGGGCTCCCAGTCGTAGATGTAGGCGGGGATGACCAGCATGATGGCGGCGGCGGCCACGCCCACGAGGAAGGTGAAGTTGCCGATGTAGAACCCCCACGAGACCTGGTCCCGCATCTTCGTGACGACGAGGCCCTCCCTCAGCTGGCCGAGGTAGGCGCCGGCCCCGATGGCGATGAGCAGCAGCAGGAAGGCGATCCAGGCGTAGTAGTAGCGGTCCCCCCTGGTGACGATGCGGAACGTGTCGGTGATGAACTGCGTGAAGTTCTTCAGCATGGCCATGGCCCTACACCCCGTAGAAGTAGAAGAAGTTGGGTTGGGTGTTCAGGTCTTCCTTGAACTTGAAGACGCGCTTGTTCTCGAGGACGTACCGGATCTCGCTGTCCTTGTCGAGCAGGTTCCCGAACTTGCGGGAACCCGTGGGGCAGATCTCCACACAGGCCGGGTACAGGCCCTTGCGGGTGCGCTGGATGCAGAAGGTGCACTTCTCCACCACGCCCTTGGGCCGGGGGCGGTTGCCGAAGTAGTGGGTGTCGGGGTTGACCTCGCCCGCGGGCAGGCTGGGCTCGCCCCAGTTGAAGTGCCGCGCGCCGTAGGGACAGGCGGCCATGCAGTAGCGGCAGCCGATGCACCAGTTGTAGTCCACCACCACGA
>JAMPXL010000181.1 GCA_023701165.1 Geothrix sp.
GACGGCACCAACACCACCCTCAACAGCGGCCGCATCCAGATCAACCTGAAACCCCTGGAGGAGCGCGGCCTCAGCGCCAGTGAGATCATCCACCGGCTCCAGCCCCAGCTGGCCAAGGTCGAGGGCATCCGCCTCTACCTCCAGCCCGTGCAGGACCTCACGGTGGAGGACCGCGTCAGTCGCACCCAGTACCAGTACACCCTGGAGGACGCGGACCCGAAGGAACTCGCCGAGTGGGTGCCCCGCTTCGTGGACCGGCTCTCGGCCATGCCCGAGCTGCGGGACGTGGCCAGCGACCAGCAGAATGCGGGCCTCCAGATCCGCGTCACCCTCGACCGCACCACCGCCTCGCGCCTGGGCATCACGCCCCAGATGCTGGACGACGCCCTCTACGATGCCTTCGGCCAGCGCCAGATCTCCACCATGTTCACCCAGCTGAACCAGTACCGCGTGGTGCTGGAGGCCCGGCCCGGCCAGTACCAGCGGCCGGAGGATCTCCAGAACATCTACGTCCGGTCAGCCTCCGGGGGCTCCGTGCCCCTCAGCGCCTTCACCCGGATCGAGACGGTGACGGCCCCCCTCGCCATCAACCACCAGGGCCAGTTCCCCACGGCCACCGTATCCTTCAACCTCGCGCCGGGCGTCTCCCTGGGCGAGGCGGTGAAGGCCATCCAGGCGGCCCGGCAGGAAGTGGACCTCCCCCCCAGCATCAAGGCCGGCTTCCAGGGCACGGCCCAGGCCTTCGGCGCCTCGCTCACCAACACGCCGCTCCTGATCCTCGCGGCGGTGCTCACGGTCTACATCCTGCTGGGCGTGCTGTACGAAAGCTACATCCACCCCGTCACGATCCTGTCGACGCTGCCCTCCGCCGGCGTGGGCGCCCTGCTCTCGCTCATGCTCTGCCGAACGGATTTCAGCGTCATCGCCCTCATCGGCATCATCCTGCTCATCGGCATCGTCGAGAAGAACGCCATCATGATGATCGACTTCGCGCTGGAGGCCGAGCGCAAGGAGGGCCTGCCGCCGGAGGAGGCCATCTACCAGGCCTCGCTGCTGCGCTTCCGGCCCATCATCATGACCACCATGGCCGCCCTGCTGGGCGGCGTGCCCCTGGCCCTGGGCTCCGGCGTGGGCGCCGAGCTGCGGCGTCCCCTCGGCATCGTCATCGTGGGCGGCCTCATCTTCAGCCAGGTGCTGACGCTCTATACGACGCCCGTCATCTATCTGGCGTTCGACCGGCTGGCCAGAAGGCTGCGCCGCTGGCGCGGCGCAGAACAGGCTTCGCCTGAGACGACCCAGCCATGAACGGCTTCAACCACCCCATCTCACCGCGCCGCGCCAGCGGCGCCCTGCTCCAGGCGGAACGCCTGGAGCCCCAGTCCGCACGCCCGTGAGCATCTCGACCCCGTTCATCCGCCGCCCCGTCGCCACCACGCTGCTGACGGTGGCCCTGGCCCTGCTCGGGGCCATCGCCTACCAGTTCCTGCCGGTGTCGCCCCTGCCCCAGGTGGAGTTCCCCACCATCCAGGTCTCCGCGGGCCTGCCGGGCGCCAGCCCCGAGACCATGGCCTCGTCCGTGGCCACGCCCCTGGAGCGCCAGTTCGGGCGCATCGCGGGCATCACGGAGATGACCTCGGCCTCCCGCCTGGGGGGCACGGACATCACGCTCCAGTTCGACCTGGGCCGCAACATCGATGCCGCCGCCCGCGACGTGCAGGCCGCCATCAACGCGGCCCGGGGCGACCTGCCCGCGAACCTGCCGAACAACCCCTCGTACCGCAAAGTGAACCCCGCGGATTCCCCCATCCTCATGCTGGCGCTCACGTCGAAGCTGATTCCCCGCGAGCGCATGTACGACACGGCCTCCACCGTGCTGCAGCAGAAGATCTCCCAGATCCAGGGCGTGGGGCAGGTGTTCGTCTGGGGCGGCGCCCTGCCCGCCGTCCGGGTGGATGTGAATCCGGCCATCCTCCACGCCCAGGGCCTGGCCCTGGAGGATGTCCGCGCCGCCATCGCCGCCGCCAACCTCAACCGGCCCAAGGGTGACCTGGCCAACGGCGGCACCACCTGGTCCATCGCCACCACGGACCAGCTCATGGGCGCCGCAGACTACCAGCCGCTCATCCTCCGCTACCGGAACGGCAGCGCCGTCCGGCTGTCCGACGTGGCCCAGGTCACGGACTCCGTGGAGAACGTCCGCAACAGCGGCCTGTCCAATGGCGTCCCCGCCATCATCGTCCCCATCTTCCGCCAGCCGGACGCCAACATCATCGAGACCGTGGACCGGGTGAAGGCCATCCTCCCCCAGCTCCAGGCCTCCCTGCCGCCCACCATCGAGCTGAAGGTGCTCATCGACGCCACCCGCACCATCCGGGCCTCGGTGAAGGACGTGCAGCTGGCCATGGCCATCTCCATCGCCCTGGTGATCCTCGTCGTCTTCGTGTTCCTCCGCAGCGTCCGGTCCACGCTCATTCCCAGCGTGGCCGTGCCCATCTCCCTCATCGGCACCTTCGGCGCCATGTACATGCTGGGCTACACCATCGACAACCTGTCGCTCATGGCCCTCACCGTGGCCACGGGCTTCGTGGTGGACGACGCCATCGTGGTGGTGGAGAACATCACCCGGCACCTCGAGAACGGCATGGAACCCATGGAAGCGGCTCTCCACGGGGCCAAGGAGATCGGCTTCACCGTCGTCTCCATCAGCATCTCGCTCATCGCCGTGTTCATCCCCATCCTCATGATGGGCGGCATCGTGGGGCGGCTCTTCCGCGAGTTCGCCGTCACGCTCTCCGTGGCCATCGTGATCTCCATGCTGGTGTCGCTCACGGCCACGCCCATGATGTGCTCGCGGATCCTGCGCCCCAAGTCCGAGGAGCGGCACGGCCGGGCCTTCCAGGCCAGCGAGCGGGCCTTCCAGTGGATCATGGGCCACTACGAGGCCTCCCTCGCCTGGGTGCTGCGCCACCCCTTCGCCACGGCCATGACCTGGATCGCCACGGTGCTCACCACCGTGGCCCTCTACTGGTTCATCCCCAAGGGCTTCTTCCCCCAGCAGGACACCGGGCGCGTCACCGGCTCCATCCAGGCCGCCCAGGACATCTCCTTCGCGGGCATGGAGAAGCTCATGACGGAGTACGTGGCCATCGTGCAGGCCGACCCCGCCGTGGAGAACGTCACGGCCTTCGTGGGCGGCGGCAACACCGGGCGCATGTTCGCCTCGCTGAAGCCCAACGACCAGCGCAAGGATTCCGCGGACCAGATCATCAGCCGCCTGCGGGGCAGGACCGCCCACATCGCCGGGGGCACCCTCTTCATGCAGCCCGTGCAGGACCTCCGCCTGGGCGGGCGGCCCTCCAGCTCCCAGTACCAGTACACGCTCCAGGGCGACGATGCCCGCGAGCTCTACGAGTGGGCCCCGAAGGTGCTCCAGAAGCTCCGGACCGTGCCCCAGCTGGCGGACGTGAACTCCGACCTCCAGAACAAGGGGCTGGAGGCCTCCCTGGTCATCGACCGCGCCACCGCCTCGCGCCTGGGCGTGCGGCCCCAGGCCATCGACGCGGCCCTCTACGACGCCTTCGGCCAGCGTTTCGTCTCCACCATCTACACGACCCTGAACCAGTACCACGTGGTGATGGAGGTGGATTCCCCCTTCATGGGGACGCCGGATGGGCTGCGCCACATCTACGTCCGCTCCAACACCGGCAACCTGGTTCCCCTCAGCGCCTTCACCCGCCTGGAACGCCGCAACACGGCGCTCTCCGTGAACCACCAGGGCCAGCTGCCCTCGGTCACCCTCTCGTTCAACCTGCCGGTGGGCGTGGCCCTGGGGGATGCGGTGGCCGCCGTGGACCGGGCCGAACAGGAGATCCACCTGCCGGGCACCCTGCGGGGCAGCTACATGGGCACCGCCCAGGCCTTCAAGGCCTCCCTCGCCAACCAGCCCCTGCTGCTGCTGGCGGCCCTCCTGGTGGTCTACGTCGTGCTGGGCATGCTCTACGAGAGCCTCATCCACCCCCTGACCATCATCTCCACCCTGCCCTCCGCAGGCGTGGGCGCCCTGCTGGCCCTGCTGGCCTTCCGCACCGAACTGAGCGTCATCGCCTTCATCGGCATCATCCTGCTCATCGGCATCGTGAAGAAGAACGCCATCCTCATGATCGACTTCGCCATCGAGGTCGAGCGCCGCGAGGGCGTCACCCCCGA
>JAMPXL010000182.1 GCA_023701165.1 Geothrix sp.
CCTGGTGACGGGCACCCGCCACACCCGGGGCTGGGCCCGGGACCGCCACCTCTACTTCGCCCTGGCCTTCAGCAAGCCCTTCAAGGCCTACGGCCAGCAGGGCGAGGCCCCGTCCGTCTACCGCGGCTTCTGGCGCAAGTGGGACCAGACCCGCAACTTCCCCGAGATGGCGGGCACGAAGCTGCGCCTGCACTTCGACTTCGACACGGCGGAGGGCGAGCAGGTCCAGGTGAAGATGGCCCTGTCGGCCGTGAGCGAGGAGGGCGCCCTGGCCAACCTGCGGGCGGAGGTCCCGGGCTGGGATTTCGACGGAACCGCCGCGGCGGCCTCGAACGCCTGGGAGAAGGAGCTCGCCCGGCTCGACTTCGCGGGTACGCCCTCCCAGCGCCGGAGCTTCTACACGGCCTTCTACCACGGCCTCCTGGGCCCCGTGGAGTTCCAGGATGTGGACGGCCGCTACCGCGGGGTGGACGGGGCGATCCACGAGGCCAGGGGCTTCACCAACCACACGGTCTTCAGCCTCTGGGACACGTACCGGGCCCTGCATCCCCTCTATACCCTCATCCAGCCCCGCCGCGCCGGCGACATGGTGCAGTCCATGCTCGCCCACCACGACCAGGCGCCCTGGAAGATGCTGCCGGTCTGGAGCCACCACGGCCAGGAGAACTGGTGCATGACGGGCTACCATGCCGTGAGCGTCATCGCCGACGCCTGGGTGAAGGGCCTGCGGAATTTCGACGGGGAGCGGGCCTTCGCCGCCATGAAGGCCACCGCCACGGCCGCCGGCTACGACGGCGTGGGCGACTACCTGAAGCTGGGCTGGGTGCCCGACGAGGGGAACAGCTCCAGCGCCTCCAAGACCCTCGAGTACGCCTACGACGACTGGGCCATCGCCCAGATGGCCCGCGCCCTGGGGAAGCCCGCGGACGAGGCCGAGTTCCTGCGCCGGGCCCGGTCGGGCCGCCACCTCTGGGACCCGGAGACGGGTTTCATGCGGGCCCGGAAGCGGGATGGCAGCTGGCGCGAGCCCTTCGATCCCCTCCAGACCCACGACCAGGGCTACATCGAGGGCAACGCCTGGAACTACACGCTGGCCATGCCCCACGACACCGCCTGGCTGGTGAAGCAGGCCGGCGGCCCGGCGGCCTTCGGGCGCCGCCTGGACCAGCTCTTCACCATGCCCCTGGACGACCGCTACTTCGCCGACACCGAGGATCTGGCGAGGGTCTCCATGATGGGCACCTACGCCCACGGCAACGAGCCCAGCCACCATGTGCCTTACCTCTACGCCTGGGCCGGCCAGCCCTGGAAGACCCAGGAGCGGGTGCGGGCCATCCTCTCGCAGATGTACCAGGACCGCCCCGACGGCCTTTGCGGCAACGACGACGTGGGCCAGATGTCCGCCTGGTACCTCTTCAGCGCCCTGGGCTTCTACTCCGTGGCGCCGGGCAGCGACCAGTACGTCATCGGGGTGCCCGCCAGCCGCGAGATGGCCATCACCTTCGAGGACGGCCGGCGCCTGGTCCTGCGCGCCCCGAAGCTGGATGCGACGAACCGCTACCTCCAGGGCATCCTCCTCAACGGGCGCCCCTGGGACAAGGCCTACTTCCGCCACGGCGATCTGGTGGCGGGCGGCGAGATCCTCTACCAGATGGGACCGAAGCCCAACAAGGCCTGGGCCACGGGGCCCGGGGCCCTGCCGGATTCGCTGCCCCTGGACTGAGGGATTCGCTAAGCTGGTCCCCATGCCGCTCGATCCGCGCCTCCTCGAGATCCTCTGCTGCCCGGCCTGCCACGGTGACCTGGTGGAGCTGCCGGAGGCGCTGCACTGCCAGGGCTGCGGCCTGCGCTATCCCATCGAGGACGGCATCCCCGTGATGCTGGTGGATCAGGCGAAGAAGGCGGATCGATGAGACTCGACCGCGCCCAGGCCGAATCCCTGCTCCGCCGCATGGATGGCCGCAAGGTGGCCGTCCTGGGTGATGTGATGCTGGACGAGTACCTGTTCGGCGAGGTGAACCGCATCTCGCCGGAGGCGCCCGTGCCCATCGTGCGGGTCGTCCGCGAGCAGGCGGTGCTGGGCGGCGCGGCCAATGTGGCCGCCAACCTCAAGGCCCTGGGAGCGGAGCCCCTGCTCATCGGCACCCTCCAGAAGGACGCCGCGGGCGACCGGCTGCTGGGCCTGCTGGGCCGGCTGGGCATCTCCATCTCCGGGCTGGTGCTGGACGCCTCGCGCCCCACCATCATCAAGACCCGTGTCATTGGCCAGCAGCAGCAGATGCTCCGCATCGACCGCGAGGAATCCGGACTTCCGGAAGCGGCGGTGCTGATGGGCCTGCGGACCCGCCTGGAGCAGGCCCTGGAAGAAGCCTCGGCCCTCATCGTGTCGGACTACGCCAAGGGGGTGGTGAATGGCCCCGTGATGGAGTCCGTGCGCGCCATCTGCGCCGCCAAGGGCCTGCCCTGGATCGTGGATCCCAAGCCCGCCCACAAGTCCCTCTACCGGGGCGCCACGGTCATGACGCCCAACACCAAGGAGACCGCTGAGCTGGCCCAGCGCCCGGCGAAGTCGGATCTGGAGGTGGCGGAGGCGGGCCGGGCCATCCTTGCCGAGCTGGGCCTCCAGGGCCTGCTGGTGACGCGCAGCGAACGGGGCATGGCGCTCTTCGCGCCGGATGGCGACCACGGGGCGCCGTGGATGGTTCCCACGGAGGCCCGGGAGGTGTTCGACGTGAGCGGCGCGGGCGACACGGTGATTGCCGCCTTCAGCGCCGCCATCGCCGCCGGCGCGGACTGGCGCGAGGCCGCCATGCTGGCCAATGCCGCAGCGGGCGTGGTGGTCGCCAAGGTGGGCACGGCCACTGTCACCCCTGCGGAACTGCTGGCCCACTACCACGAGCAGGAAGCGAACTGATCAGCCCTGGCGGCTGACGATCCGCGGGATGGCCGGTTTTGGCACCCGTGGTTCCCATGGCCGAAGATCGTTGTCTTGACGGGCCGTTCCTGATGGCGATGCTGGAGGAACCGCCCCCTTCGTTTCCCGATCCACACCCATGTCCGGGATCGCCCCGTGAACCCGATCCGTCTCGACCCGCTTCCGCCTCCACGCTCTGACCGTGGATTCGTGCGCCATGACCTCTACATCCTCGCCGCGGCCGTGCTCCTCCTGGCCGCAGTGGCCATCCCCCAGGCACTCCGGCACGGATTCAAGGGTGCCCTGCTGGCCACCCTGGGGGCGCTGGGTGGCCTGGTCCTGCTCGCCGGGCTCTTGCTCCTGGCGACTTGGGTCATCGAGCAGGCGGGGAACCCGGGACCGGGCTGGTGGGGCCTCGCCTTCCGCGGGGCGGGCCACGGGGCCCGCTTCGCCCTCTTCGGGATCATGGCGGCGGTGCTTGGCATCAGTCTGGTCCACGGGCACGGCCTGCCCGCGGCGGGGGAGGATCTCGCCTCCCTGGTCTCCGGCGCCCTGGGTGGCGCGGCCGGCTGCTGGCTGCGCCATCACCTCGGTCCGGCGCGGTTCTGGCCCGCATTCGGCCGCTTCTGCCTGGCCCTGCTGGCCTCCTTCATCGGGGGCATCCTCGGGATCCTCGGGCCCGGAACCTGGTGGGTGGACCTCGGGATCCTGATCCCGCTGCTGATGTTCGCGATCCTGGCGGCCACCGGACGCATCGTTCTCCACGCCTCGCCCGCGTCCCCGCCCTCCACCTAGACCGGCCTTCCCGGAGCGCCTCATGCCTTTCCTGCTGAACGTCCCTCTGGCTCTGACCTTGACCGGCACCGCCGTGTCCGCGCTTGCCCAGGCTCCTTCGCCGGCGGGTGAGAAGGCCACCCCGGCCCAGGAATGGCGGGGCCAGTACCAGGGCCAACCAGACCTGGGCGCCGAGGTGGTGATGGATGCCCATCGCTGGGAGCGCTTGTGGCGGAGCCTGGATCAGCGGGCCCCGGCCCTGGACTTCACGAGGTACTGTGCGGTGGTGGCCTTTGCGGGGCAGCGCCCGACGGGCGGCTTCACCCTCGAATTCCTCGAGCCGGTGCCACAGGGGGACGATTTCCTGATCCGCTGGCGCGTTCGGAGCCCTGCTCCGGACAGCTACACGACCCAGGCTCTGGCCCAGCCCTGGAAAGTGAGGGCCTTTCCGCGCCCCAGGGGAAAGGTGAAGCTGGAACAGGTGAAGGACTGAGAGC
>JAMPXL010000183.1 GCA_023701165.1 Geothrix sp.
ATCTGGATGTCCCCGAAGCTGTCCTGGCGCTCTTCCATCTGGATGCGCTGGCGGAGATGTTCCATCACCTTGGCCTCATAGCCGGAGTAGGTGTGGATGATGAACCACTTGAGTTCGCGGCCCTGCGGCTGCGCCGGGACCACCGTATCCAAAGGAGTGCTCACGAGATCGGTCATGGCTGCCTCCGGCTCAACGGGTCTTCAGCCACAGGACCGCGAAGCCCTTGGAGAGGACCCAATCCACAGACCACAGGTAGACGCCGACGAACACCGACACGATCACGACCGTCCAGGCGGAAGTCAGCACCTTTTCCTTGCTGGGCCAGTCCACCCGGTCGAGCTCTGCGAACAGATCCCTGGCCTGCTGTTTGATGGCACCAATCACGATAGACCCCGTGGAAAGGATTCAGTCTGAAAAACCCGGCCCCGAGCGGAATCGCCGGGGCCGGAATGGCAGGGGAGACAGGCTTCGAACCCGCGACCTGCGGATTTGGAGTCCGCTGCTCTACCAACTGAGCTACTCCCCTGTGGGACCGCCCGGCTGTTGGTAGAGCCGGGCGGAAATCCCTTCGACCGGAGGCCTACTTCGTCTCGCGGTGAATCTTGTAACCGCCACAGAAGCGGCAGAACTTGTTGAATTCAAGCTTGCCCGTGGTGGTCTTCTTGTTCTTGGTGGTGCTGTAGTTCTTGCGCTTGCACTCTTGGCACTGCAAATGGATGATGTCGCGCATGGGGACCTCCTAGGTCGGGCAGGACTGGCTTAGGCCAGGATCTCGCCCACGTTGCCGGCGCCCACGGTGCGTCCACCCTCGCGGATGGCGAACTTCAGGCCCTTGTCCATGGCGATGGGCTGGATCAGCTCCACCGTCAGGGTGACGTTGTCGCCGGGCATCACCATCTCGCGGCCCGCTTCCAGCTCGATGGAGCCGGTCACGTCAGTGGTGCGGAAATAGAACTGGGGGCGGTACTTGTTGAAGAAGGGGGTGTGGCGGCCGCCCTCTTCCTTGGTCAGCACGTAGACCTGGGCGTTGAACTTGGTGTGGGGGGTGATGCTGCCGGGCTTGGCGAGCACCTGGCCGCGCTCCACATCCTTGCGCTCCACGCCGCGGAGCAGGATGCCGGCGTTGTCGCCAGCCTGGCCCTGGTCCAGGGACTTGCGGAACATCTCGACGCCGGTCACGACCTTCTTGACGGTGTCCTTGAGGCCGATGATCTCGATTTCCTCGCCGACCTTGACGATGCCCTGCTCGATGCGGCCGGTCACCACGGTGCCGCGGCCGGTGATGGTGAACACGTCCTCGACGGGCATGATGAAGGGCTTGTCGATGGCGCGGGTGGGATCGGGGATGTAGGAATCGACGGCGGCCATGAGCTCGTGGATGCAGGCGCAATCCGCGTGGTCAGGGGTCTCGGCGTGGTCCAGGGCCAGACGGGCGGAACCCTTGATGATGGGGATATCGTCGCCGGGGTACTGGTAGGAGGACAGGAGGTCGCGGATTTCCATCTCGACCAGCTCGGTGAGCTCGGGGTCGGCGATGTCCACCTTGTTCATGAAGACGACGATGTAGGGCACGCCGACCTGACGGGCGAGCAGGATGTGCTCACGGGTCTGGGGCATGGGGCCGTCGGTGGCGGCGACCACGAGGATGGCGCCGTCCATCTGGGCCGCGCCGGTGATCATGTTCTTCACGTAGTCGGCGTGACCAGGGCAGTCGACGTGCGCGTAGTGGCGCTTCTCGGTCTGGTACTCGACGTGGGCGGTGTTAATCGTGATCCCGCGGGCCTTCTCTTCGGGCGCGGAGTCGATCTGGTCGTAGGACTTCGTCTCGCCACCGAACTTCTTGGACAGGACGTAGGTGATGGCGGCGGTCAGCGTCGTCTTGCCGTGATCCACGTGGCCGATGGTGCCGATGTTGACGTGGGTTTTGGAACGGTCGAATTTCTCTTTGGCCACGGGTGCCTCCTGGAAGGTGGGAGAGAAGATGAAGGGGGACTTTTGCGAAAGGGTGGAGCCCACAACCGGGCTTGAACCGGTGACCTCTTCCTTACCAAGGAAGTGCTCTACCACTGAGCTATGTGGGCTTGGAACCTTCCCGCCATGAGGCGGGGGCCTTTCCATCTGCCGGAAGGATCCGGCGGACGGGGAGGGTGGAGCGGGAAACGGGGTTCGAACCCGCGACATTCAGCTTGGAAGGCTGACGCTCTACCAACTGAGCTATTCCCGCGGGGAAACCCTAAGGACGGGATCCAGCGCCCTGGGGAAAGCCAGGGGACTGGTGCCGAGAGAAGGATTCGAACCTCCGTAACGCGATGCGTGGCAGATTTACAGTCTGCTGCCATTAACCACTCGGCCATCTCGGCATGCTTGTCCAGCGCCCCTCCCGGGGCTTGTCAATGCACCCTGAGACACTCCTAGAAATGTCTCCCGGAACCCCTTTCGGGACTCCATGTCAGGGGCGCTGCGAGGCAGGGCTTTCCTGACAGGGAACTCGAAAGGTATCACGGCAACGGAAGCCCCTCAAGGGGAAACTTCCGGCGAAGCGGATCCCCGGCGGGCGATGACGCGGAAAAGAGTGACCGCCGCAGCGGCGGAGACGTTCAGGCTCTCGATCCCCCCAGGCATGGGGATGTGCAGCAACCCGTCGCAGCGTTCGCGGATCTTGAGGTGCAGGCCTTCGCCTTCGGCTCCCATGACCAGCACGGTGGCCCGGTCGAAGGCCTCCAGCAGGTAGTCGCGGCTGCCCTCCCCGGCCGCCAGCCCGTAGATCCAGGCCCCGGCATCCTTCAGGTCGTCCAGGGCGCGGCCCAGGTTCACCACGCGGCAGACGGGCACGCGGCCGGCCGTGCCGGCGCTGGCGCGCACCACCGTCTCGTTCACGGCGGCGGAGCGCCGCTCGGGCAGGATCACGCCGTCCACGGCCGCCGCCGCGGCGGAACGCAGGATGGCGCCCAGGTTGTGGGGATCCGTGACGCCATCCAGGGCCAGCACCAGGGCGGCATCACCCCTGGCCTTCACCGAGGAGAGGACCGTCTCGATGTCAGCGTAGGCAAAGGCCCCGCCCTCCCCCAGCACGCCCTGGTGGCGCTGACCCTGGCTGCGGCGATCCAGGCCCTCCATGGGTTCGCGGTGGACCACCACGCCGGCGGCGCGGGCCTCGGAGACGAGTTTCGCCATCCGGCCGAAGGCGGCGGGGGCGATCCAGACCGTGTGCAGCTCGCCCCGGGCCAGGGCCTCCTCGCAGGCGTGGGGGCCGAGGTAGCGCATGCTAGAAGGTCTTCTTGAATCCGAGGGCCATGAGATGGCCCAGGCCCTCCATGCGCACCCGGGTGCCTGTGGCGCGGAAACCCGCCGAACTCCAGACGCCATCCATCCGGCGCGTATCCTGGTCCTCGCTCTGGCGGTACTGGTAGCCGAGGTTCAGCTCGCCGCCCCAGATCTTGTACCCGGCGCCGATGGAAAAGGCGGCCGTCTGCGAGCCGCCCAGCAGGGGCTCCGCCACCGATTCCTCCACGGACCGCTGATCCAGCGCGAGGCCGCCGCGCAGGGTCCAGAGCTTACCCAGCTCCACTTCCACCGAAGCGCTGAGGCCGAGGTGGCTCTTGCCCCGAGGCAGCTCGGCGGGCGCCGCCACCAGGCCCGAAGGGGTCGCCACCTGGGCGAAGGCGGGCATCCGCAATCCGGCGGAAGTCCAGCGCAGGTCCGCCTCCCACGTGACCATGGGGGCGACCCGGTGGCGCATGCCCACGGTGGTCTGCGAAGGCAGTTCGAGCGTCCCGGATCCTCCGGCCAGGGGGCTGGAGGCCGCCAGCAGCGCCGTGGCGCGGGGAGCCGTGCCCAAGGGGGCGACGCTCAGCCCGTCGTTGGCATAGAGGCCCAGGCCCGCGCCCCGGAAAGCCGCCTTCATGCCGAGGTCGCCCTTCAGGCCGGACTGGTGCGCGGCCCCCAGGGTCCAGCGGGGGCTGATGGCCCAGCGCAGGCCCAGCGAGTAGCTGGGAACCACCTTGTTTCCGCTCTGGGCCACCCGCTGCTCCACCAGGCCCTGCACGGGATTGGCCCCCGACACGGGCTGGGAGGGATCCAGCGGCACGCCGAAGCGCATGGTGCTCCCGGATTCGAAGCCCAGGCGGGCCACGCCCACACCCAGGCCCACGGACAGGTTGGGGCTGAGGGCCC
>JAMPXL010000184.1 GCA_023701165.1 Geothrix sp.
CGCGTGCTGATCTTCCTCTATCCCTCGAGCGACCTCCAGGGGAAGGGCTACCAGGTGAACCAGAGCCGCATCGCCATCGGCTCCGGCGGTCTCATCGGCAAGGGCTTCACCAGCGGCTCCCAGACCCAGTTGAACTTCCTCCCCGTGAAGACCACGGACTTCGCCTTCAGCGTGTGGGCCGAGGAGCGCGGCTTCGTGGGCGTGCTCCTGGTCCTGGGCCTCTTCGGCCTCCTGCTGAGCCGCATCCTGGATGCCGCCAAGGCCGCCCACACCAATGCCGAGGCCTACTTCTGCGCCGGGGCCGCGGGCATCTTCGCCCTGCACCTGATGGTGAACGTGGGCATGGTGGCCGGGGCCCTGCCCAACAAGGGCATGGTGCTGCCCTTCTTCAGCGCCGGGGGCAGCAGCACCCTGAGTTTCTTCCTGGCCCTGGGCCTCATCATGGGCATCCTGCATCGATCGAGGGTGAAGTGATGGAGCTGCGGCAGCGCATGAAGGAGTTGGCCGACCAGGTGCGGATGCACCGGCACCGCTACTACGTGCTGGACCAGCCGGTGATCTCCGATGCGGAGTACGACGCGCTGGAGCGTGAATTGCGCGAGCTCGAAGCGGCGCACCCGGAGCTGGCGGATCCCAACAGCCCCACGCTGCGGGTGGGGGCCCCGCCCATCGACGCCTTCGAGAAGCGCCGCCACGCCGTGCCCATGCTGAGCCTGGACAATGCCTACTCCGAGGCCGAGCTGCGGGACTGGGAGGCGAAGTGGCGCCGGCTCGCGCCGGAGGCGGAGCCCCGCTACGCCGCCGAGCTGAAGGTGGATGGCCTGTCACTGTCGCTGCGATATGAACAGGGCCTGCTGGTGGAGGCCCTCACCCGCGGTGACGGCGAGACCGGTGAGCTGGTGACGGAGAATGCGCGGACCATCGCGGACATTCCCATGCGGCTGCCCGCAGACGCTCCGGACTCGTTCACGGTCCGCGGCGAGGTCTTCCTGTCCCGCAAGCGCTGGGAGGAGCTGAATGGCCAGCGCGACGCCCGGGGCGAGGCCCGCTTCGCCAATCCCCGCAACGCCGCCAGCGGCACCATGAAGCTGCTGGACAGCCGGGAGGTGGCCGCCCGCGGGCTGTCCTTCCTGCCTTGGCAGGCGATCTGGGAGGGCGGCACCCCGGGGGGCCATGCCTGGTCCATGGCCCGCCTGGGCACGTGGGGTTTTGGGGTCATGCCCGCGCACGCCGAAGGCGATCTGGAGGCGGTGCTCCAGTTCATTTCTACTCAGGCGGGCCACCGCCTGAGCCTCCCCTTCGATACGGATGGAGTCGTGCTGAAGATCCAGGATGCCGCCCTCCAGCAGCGCCTGGGCGCCACGGACCGCGTGCCGCGCTGGGCCATCGCCTTCAAGTATCCGGCCACGCAGGTGACCACCACGGTGCTGGGCATCACCTGGCAGGTGGGCCGCACAGGCAAGCTCACCCCCGTGGCCGAGCTGGAGGCCGTGGAAGTCGCGGGGTCCACCGTGCGCCGCGCCACCCTGCACAACGCCGACGAACTGGCCCGGCT
The DNA here is from genome assembly GCA_023701165.1 of Geothrix sp. Taxonomy (GTDB): domain Bacteria; phylum Acidobacteriota; class Holophagae; order Holophagales; family Holophagaceae; genus Geothrix. The sequence continues at coordinate 1,556 of JAMPXL010000184.1, forward strand.
GGGCCTGAGGATCGGCCATCGCGTGTTCATCGAGAAGGGCGGGGAGGTCATCCCGAAGGTGGTGGCCCTGGTGCCGGGCGAGGAGGACCGCGACCTGCCTGCGCCGGTCATTCCCGGGGTGTGTCCCGTGTGCGCGGGCGAGGTGGGCAAGGCAGACGAGGCCGAGGTGGCCATCCGCTGCCTCAATCCCGAGTGCCCCGCCAAGCTGGCGGCCCGCCTGCTGCACTTCGGGGGCCGCCCCTCCCTGGACATCGAGGGCATGGGCGAGGCTCTGGTGGAGCAGCTGGTGGCCTCCGGCCGCTTCGAGCAGCCCTGGGAGGTCTTCTCGCTGCTGGACGAGCCGCGGTCCGGCCTGGCCTACCTGTCGGGTCTGGAGCGCATGGCGGAGAAGTCGGCCCAGAACCTCCTGGAGGCCCTGGCGGCGGCCCGCGTGAAACCGCTGTCCCGCTGGATCCACGCCCTGGGCATCCCCATGGTGGGGGCCCGCACGGCGGAGCTGCTGGCCGAGGCCCATCCTTCGCTGGAGGCCCTGTGGGCCGCGGACGAAGCCCGCCTCCAGGCCGTGGAGGAAGTGGGTCCCAAGGTGGCGGCGGCCCTCAGGGCGTTCGCGGCCCTCCATCCGGATCTGCCGGGACGGCTGGCCGCCCTGGGCGTGCGGCCGGCACCGCCGGAACCCCGGGAGCGGGGCGGGCTGCCGCTGTCCGGTGAAGTGGCGGTCGTCACCGGCACCCTGCCCACCCTCTCGCGGGAGGATGCCGAGGCCCTGCTGAAGCGCCTGGGCGCGAAAGTCACGGGCAGCGTCAGCGCCAAGACCACGCTGCTGGTGGCCGGGGAGAAGGCCGGGTCCAAGCTGGCCAAGGCCGAGGCCCTGGGGATTCCCGTGCGCGACGAGGCCTGGCTGCTGGAGACCCAGGGTTGAGCCGGGAAAACCCCTGGACGGGATGCGCGCCCCCGCCCCATGATCGGGATTCCATCGTCCGGGAAGCCCCGTGTTGACGCGCCTTGGCAAATTCGAAATCATCCGTCTGCTCGCCCAGGGAAGCATGGGCGATGTCTACGTGGGCCGGGATCCCATCATCGGCCGCGAGGTGGCCATCAAGGTCATCCAGGCCTCTGCCGTCGCCGGACCGGAAGCCCGGGAGCGCTTCGCCCGGGAGGCCCGGGCCGCCGGTGTGCTCAACCACCCGAACATCGTGACCATCCACGAGATGGGCGAAGAGCAGGGCGTGCTCTACCTGGCCATGGAGCTGGTGAAGGGCGAGGATCTGGGCACCCTCATCCGGGCGGGCACCCTCGCCCCCCGGGACACCCTCGAAGTCCTGGCCCAGGTCTGCGATGGCCTTGCCGTGGCCCACCGGAGCCAGGTGGTGCACCGGGACATCAAGCCCTCCAACATCCGGGTGGTCTGGGACGGGCAGCTCCTCCAGGCCAAGGTCCTGGATTTCGGTGTGGCCAAGATCTTCAACTCCGACACCACGGACGAGGGCACGGTGTTCGGCACCGTGAACTACATGGCTCCGGAGTATCTCCAGAGCGGCCGTCCCGATTCCCGCAGCGACCTCTTCGCCGTGGGTGTGATCCTCTATGAGGCCCTGGTGGGCCAGGCTCCCTTCGATGGCCCGAGCCCGGGCACGGTGATCTACCGGCTGCTGCACGACACGCCGCCCCCCCTGCCGCCTGCGGCCTGCTGGGAGATCAGCCGCGACGTGCAGAGCGTCCTGGACCGCGCCATCGCCAAGGATCCGGCCAGCCGGTTCCAGTCTGCGGAGGAACTGGCCGCCGCGCTGCGCTCCGCCCAGGACAGCGCCTGGCGCTGGGAACAGGACCGGCCCGCGGCGGCGCTCCCGGCGCGACGCCCCGCCGCCAGGGGCTTGATCCCGCCCGGGCCCCGCCGGGGGCTTGCCGCGGTGCAGCCTGCGGTGGTTCCGCCGGCGGCCGAGGCGCCCGCACCCGCGCGGACACCGGCCTCCAGCCGGCCTCCGGCGACCCACGGGGAGGAAGGCGCCTCTGGCCGCGCCGAAGTCCGGAAGGACATTCTGGAGACCACCCGGCGGCAGCTGCTCCAGGCCATCGAGATCGATCCCGACAATGCCCGGGCCCACGCCATGCTGCTGGCCACCCACTACCAGCTGGGATGGATGGATGCGGTGATGCAGACCCTGCGCCTGGCCCGGAGCCGGGGCATCCAGGCCGCCGAGCTCCGGGCTGTGCCCCGCTGCGAGCTGCTGCTGAGCGAAGAAGAGCAGGCCTGCCGCCTCCCCCTGGAACTCCACAGCGAGTTCATGCAGTACCTGGGCGGCTAGGTGTAACTGCCAAGGAGGTTGTTCATCCGGACTGAACTGGGAAGCTGTTGTTACCACACACCAGCTTTCGAGGAGACAGCCCGGATGAACCTCCACAGTTCAGCAAAGACCTGCCCGTTCAGTCGAGGATTATTGGTGCGGCGAGTCCGTGGCCAGGGTTGGACGGTCAGGGCGGCAGCCGAAGCTGCTCATATCAGCGTCAGGACGGCCTACAAGTGGCTGGCCAGGTTCCAAAGGGAAGGCCGGGCTGGATTGAGGGACCGGTCCAGCCGTCCCAAGCGCGCCTCGAACCGCA
>JAMPXL010000185.1 GCA_023701165.1 Geothrix sp.
GGCCGCGCAAGGGGCGCCGCCCAAGCGAGACAAGGAGAACGACGATGGCGATAGCGGCACTATCGGCGAGGAGTTCGACGCAGTATCGCGCCGGGCGCCGCCCCTTGCCCTCCGGGACGGGTCCAGCCGCGCGCCCAGGTGCGTTGGTGGCCTTGAACGATGTCCCGCATCGCCCCGCGGCCACCGCCTTCCTGGATCACGCGGCTGGGCCCGTCACGGCTCGCATCCACTTTGAAAGCAGACCCTAATGCCCGTCGCCGCCCCCAGCGCCAAGCTCCAGGCCCTGCTGAAGGAGTTCCAGCAGCTGGCGGGCATGGCGGGCTACCTCAACCACGGCTTCGATCCGCCCCAGCTGCGCCTCCAGTTCACCCTCTACGGCCGCCTCCGCATGGAAACGGAAGCCGCGGCCCTGGAGGCCATCCCCCGCCTCCAGGCCTGGTCCGAAGCCCTGCTGCTGAAGCTGCGGGAGGACAGCGCCGGCGCCATCCTGCCCGGCCAGATCCTGGTCGCCCCCATCCAGCCCTTCCAGGGTGGCGGCTTCACCGTGGTGGTGAACGCCACCTTCACCACCAAGGTCACCGACAGCGGCTACTTCAAGGTGAAGACCGCCGTGCTGGCGGCCTACCAGGAGGCGGTGCGGCTGCGGGAGGCGGGCTTCCCGGAAGCGGCTCCCCCCCTGGGCCTTCCGGAGTGACCATGGTTCGATGGCGCCCTGCCTGCTGTCCCGCGGCGCTGCTGTGGGTGGCCTCCCCCCTCCCCGGTGCCGAGGCTCCGGCGCTCCCCTTCAAGCCTTCGCCCGTTCCGGGTGGTGTGGCGGTCGTGGCCCTTCCCGGCAGGGAGGCGCCCTCCCGGGCGACCTATCGCGGCGAGCCGGTGCTGCTGCGGCGGAGCGCCAAGGGCTGGGTGGCGGTGGTGGGCATTCCCCTGAACGCGAAGCCCGGCCAGGGCGCGGTGGAGGTGGATGGCCGCGCCGTGCCCTTCGCCATCAGGCCCAAGCGCTATCCCGAACAGCACGTGCGTCTGGAGAACCAGCGCCAGGTCACGCCCAACCCGGAGGACGAGGCCCGCATCGCGCGGGAACTGGCCCTCATGGGACCGGCCTGGAAGGCCCGGCCGGAGGGCCTGGCCGCCGCGCTGGTGCTTCGCCAGCCCACGCCGGGAGGGCTGACCGCCTCCTTCGGCATGCGCCGCATCTTCAACGGCGAGCCGCGGTCGCCCCACTCGGGCCTGGACATCCGCGCCCCCCAGGGCCAGGCGGTGCGGGCGCCCGCCGCGGGCGTGGTGGTGCTGACCGGCGATTTCTTCTACAGCGGCAACGCCGTGTTCCTGGCCCATGGCGAAGGCGTGGTCAGCCTGCTCTGCCACCTGTCGAAAATCACCGTCCAGCAGGGCCAGCGGGTCCAGGCGGGGGACCTCATCGGCGAGGTGGGCATGACGGGCCGGGCCACGGGCCCTCACCTGCACTGGTCCCTGAGCCTCAACAACGCCCGGGTGGACCCCCGGATCTTCCTCGGGAGCGCGCCATGATCCGCAGGCTGTCCGGTTTGCCGGAAGAGGCGAAGGTCAACATCCGCGGCGGCCTGGGTGCCGGGCGGGGCGTGGACCTCCTGAAGGCCGGCGAGATGGCCGGCGTCCTCAGCCTCGGCCGCGTGACGCTGGAGCCCGGGGCCACCATCGGCGAACACGCCCACCCGAATACGGAGGACCTCTACCTGATCCTGGAGGGGCGGGGCACGGGCATCCTGGATGGGAAGCGGTTTGCCGTGGGGCCCGGCGACCTCTTCCTGGTGAAGGCCGGAGGCAGCCACGGCCTGATCAACGACTCGGATGTTCCGCTTACCTTCCTGGGGCTGCTGACACGGCCCGCCGAAGGCCCCTGATCACGCCGCGGGACGGTAGCCCTTCGTCTGCACCAGGATGACGCCCAGGATGGCGATGGCCCCGCCCAGCAGGGTGAGCAGCGTGGGCAGCTCGCCGAGCCACACCCAGGCGATGAAGCTGGCCAGCACGGGGGACAGGTACAGGAAGCTCGACAGGAGCGAGGCGGGCATCCGGGACAGGGCGAGGTTCCACAGGACGTAGGCGATGGCTCCGGGGAAGATGCCCAGATAGACCACGGCCAGCGTCGCCGTAGGCGCGGCCACGGGCAGCTGGCGCGCCAGCCCCGGCAGGAACACGAGCATGGGCAGCGTGCCCGCCCAGATGGAGTAGCAGGTGAATTCCAGGGCGGTGTGACGCTTGAAGCTCCGCTTCGACAGGATGGAATAGATGGCCGCGACGGCGGCGGAGAGCAGGATGAGCAGGGCCCCGGGCGTGAAGCGCAGGCCCCGGCCGCTGCTGAGGGCGATGAGGGCCACCCCGGTGAAGGCCACCAGGATGCCGCCCCACCCGGTGCGGGTCAGGCGCTCGCGGAGGAAGACCGCCGACAGCAGCGCGGTGAATACGGGACCTGCGGAGATGAGCAGCGAGGCGGCCCCGGCCTGGACCGTCACCTCGCCGAAGTTCAGGGCCGCATGGTAGACGCTGATGCCCAGGAAGCCGGAGAGGGCGATCACGGGCAGGTCCTTCCGCTCCGGCATTCGCATCCTCGTGGCGAGGGCATAGAGGGCCAGCACGATGGAGGCCGTTCCGAACCGCAGCAGGGCCAGCTGGCCTGGGCCGTAGCCATCGGCGCCGGGCATGCCCGCCGGGGTGAGCCGCATGCCGGCCCGGATGCCCGCAAAGGCCGAGGCCCAGAGCAGCAGCACGCCTGCGATGGCAGCCCAGGTCCGGGGTTCCCGTTTCCACGTCATCCTTCCACCCTATCGGAGGGCGGGAAGCCGCGCTACGGACGCTCCGCCGCGAGCCGCGCCCGCAGGGCCGCGCAGGCCCGGGCCCGGTGGCTGAGGGTGTGCTTCACATCGGCGGGCAGCTCCCCGAAGGTCTGGCCGAATCCCTCCGGAACGAAAATGGGGTCGTAGCCGAAGCCGCCTCCGCCGCGGAGTTCGAAGGCCAGGCGGCCCTCTACGGCCCCGCTGACGGTGAAGGATTCTCCCTTGTGGGGCGCGAAGGCCAGCACGCATACGAACCGGGCGTGGCGATCCGCGCCCTCGGGGACCATGGCCAGGAGGCGACGATTCTTGTCCCGGTACGAATCCAGGTCCGGCGCGAACCGGGCGGAGAGCACGCCGGGGCCGCCCCACAGCGCGTCCACGCACAGCCCCGAATCATCCGCCAACACCCCGTCCACGGGCTCCGTTCCGTGAGACTCCCACCAGGCCCGCGCGCCCTCGGCCTTCTGGAGGGCATTGTCCTGGAAGAACGCGCCGGTTTCGGGCAGCTCAGGCGCTTCCTGCGGCCAGGGGATCAGGTGGACATCCGGCATCAGTTCCGCGAATTCGCGCAGCTTGCCGGTATTTCGGGAAGCAAGGAGGACTGTCAGCACCCCACGACCTCCGTGTACCAGCTGCGGGCCCGCTCGGGGGTCATGGGGCCGTGGACGAGGGCGCGGCCGTCGGCGAAGAGGGTGATCTCGTCGGTGCCATCGCGGCCCTTGAGCATGAGCCCGGCCTGCTTCCAGGGGCTGCGGGTGCGGGTTTCGAGGCGGGTTTTCAGGGCGGCGAGGTCCAGCTTCCCGGGCGGGTTCACGCGGATCTGCACGCCCTCCAGGCCGCAGAGGGCGCTGGCCTTCAGGCTCCAGCGGGCATCCAGGAATTCCGTGACCCTGTCCGTGCAGAAGCGGCAGCGGGATTTCGGAGGCTTTAGGAACTGGCGCTCGTCATGCCAGAAGTCGAAGCGCACGAGGTCGGCGTGGGGGGCCTTGCCGGTGAGCACCTTCATGGCCTCCAGGGCCGCCCAGCTGGCGATGACGCCCACGGCGGGGCCCAGCACGCCGGCGCTGTCGCAGGTGTCCACATCGCCCCCGGTGGGGGGCTCCTCGATGAGGCAGCGCAGGCAGGGGGTGTGCGGCGGGTTCAGGGGCCAGACGACGCCCTCGCCGCCGATGGCGCCCGCGTAGATCCAGGGGGTGCCCGTGAGGATGGCCACGTCGTTGATGAGGAAGCGGGCCTCGAAGTTGTCGGTGCCATCGCAGATGAGGTCGAAGCCCGACAGCAGCTCCCGGGCGTTGCCGCTGGTGAGGTCGGCCACCACGGGGGCCAGTTCGATGCTCGAA
>JAMPXL010000186.1 GCA_023701165.1 Geothrix sp.
GACGGCAAGGGCATGGAAGTGGTCATCGTGGATGAGTTCACGGGCCGCCTCATGCCGGGACGCCGCTGGTCCAACGGCCTGCACCAGGCCATCGAGGCCAAGGAGGGCGTGGAGGTCAACGCCGAGAACCAGACCCTCGCCACCGTGACCTTCCAGAACTTCTTCCGCATGTACGGCAAGCTGGGCGGCATGACGGGCACGGCCGAGACCGAGGCCACGGAGCTGCACTCCATCTACAAGCTGGACGTGATCATCGTCCCCACGAACATGCCCATGGTCCGCAAGGATTTCGCCGACACGGTCTATGCCACCCGCGCCGGGAAGAAGAAGGCCATCGTCGAGGAGATCCGGGAACTCCACACCAAGGGCCAGCCGATCCTGGTGGGCACCGCCAGCATCGAGAGCAGCGAGGACCTGGCCGATGCCCTCAAGACCGCCCGCATCCCCCACGTGGTGCTGAACGCCAAGCACCATGAGCGGGAGGCCGAGATCGTGGCCCAGGCGGGCCGCAAGGGCGCCGTCACCATCGCCACCAACATGGCCGGCCGCGGCACGGACATCATCCTGGGCGGCAACCCCGAGGGCATGGCCCGGATGGAGGCCAAGAAGAAGGACATCGCCCTCTACGACGAGGAGGGCCTCGAGACGGCCGAGTTCTCCGCCCTCGTGGATCAGATGCGGCTGCAGACCGCCGCCGAGCACGAGGAGGTGGTCTCCCTGGGGGGCCTGCACATCCTCGGCACCGAGCGCCACGAGAGCCGCCGCATCGACAACCAGCTCCGCGGCCGCGCCGGCCGCCAGGGCGATCCCGGCAGCAGCCGCTTCTACCTGTCCCTCGAGGACGACCTGATGCGGATCTTCGGCGGCGACCGCATCAAGAGCCTCATGGGCGCCATGGGCATGAACGATGACGAGCCCATCGAGGCGGGCATGGTGACGCGGGCCATCGAGCGGAGCCAGAAGCGGGTGGAAGCCCATCACTTCGAAATCCGCAAGCACCTGCTCGAATACGACGACGTGATGAACAAGCAGCGCATCTTCTTCTACGGGCTGCGCACGGAGATCCTCAAGGGCAACACCAAGGACTACGTGCTGCGCGTGGCCGCGGAGATCGCCGAAGGCATCGCCAACGACTTCCTGGCCGACAAGGGGGAACGGGATCTGGCGGGCTTCCGCGAACGCGTGGAGCAGCTCTTCACCCTGACCGGCGAAGAGGTGGACGCCATCGGACAGATGCCCCAGGCCCAGGCCAGCCAGGCGCTGGCGGCCCTGGTGCAGCGCTTCTACGAGGGCAAGGACGAGCGCCTGGGCGGGGACGGCATGCGCAGCTACGAGCGCTGGTCCATCCTCCAGATCATCGATGCCGCCTGGAAGCGCCACCTGCTGGTCATGGACCACCTGAAGGAGGCCATCGGCTTCCGCGGCTACGGCCAGAAGGACCCCCTGGTGGAGTACAAGCGCGAGAGCTACGAATACTTCGAGCAGATGCGCTTCGGCTATGAGGACGAGATCATTTCCTACCTCTACCGTGTGGAGCCCCAGCCTGCCTATGTGCCGGATGAAGGTTTCTTCCGCGGACCCTCGGACACGTTCGAACTGGGCCCCGACGAACAGGGCAACCCCCCGGACGGCATCCAGCGCGTGCTGCGGTTCACCGCCGGTGGGTTGGAAGACTGAGCCTTGTCAGTTTTTCTCACCAGCAAAACGCGGGGGCTCAGGCCCCCGCGTTTTGCTGGAGGCAGGGCCTCCGGCCCTGGTAGGGTGCTGCTATGGAACTCATCGTCGTCACGGGACTCTCGGGCGCCGGGCGCCACTCGGTGATGGGCGCGCTGGAGGATAGCGGCTGCACGGCCCTGGACAATGTCCCGCCCCGGCTGCTCGAACCCCTGCTTGAGCTGGAATCCAAGCTCCAGCCCGCCCGCGACCGCCTGGTGGTGGGCATGGACAGCCGCCAAGCGGACTTCGCCCAGGAGTTCGGCCCGCTGCTGGAGCGCCTCCGCACCGGCAACGTGCCGGTCCAGGTGGTGTTCGTGGAGGCCGAGGACAGCGTCCTGCTGCGCCGCTACTCGGAAACCCGGCGCCCCCACCACCTGGCCCTGCTCGGTTCGGCGGGGGAGGGGATCCAGCGGGAGCGTGAGATCCTCGCCCCGATCCGCGCCATGGCCACGACCATCCTCGATACCAGCGGCCTGAGCCTGTCCGAATTGCGCCAGCGCATCGCGGCCCTGGTGCCCCAGCTGCCCACCCGCAGCACCGCCGTGCGCCTGCTCAGCTTCGGCTACAAGCGGGGAGTGCCCGCGGACGCGGACGTGGTCCTGGATGCCCGCTTCCTGCCCAATCCCTACTACGTAGAGGCCCTGAAGCCCCTGACGGGAAGGGACCCGGCCGTGCGGGAGTACCTGCTGGAGGCTCCGGAATTCCGGGAGTTCCTGGAGCGGACCGAGGCCTGGCTGCGCTGGTCCCTGCCGCTGGTGCGGCAGGAGGGCCGGGCCTACCACACGCTGGCCATCGGCTGCACCGGGGGCCAGCATCGCTCCGTGGCCCTGGTGGAGCTGCTGGCCCACCGGCTCCGGCGGGATGTGGCGGCCCTCACCGTCCGGCATCGCGAACTGGACGGTTAGGGCCCTTCTTCAAAGCGGGCGCGAGCCCTATTCCTCGGTGTAGACCACCCCGCGCTTTGCCAACTCGGCGCGGATGAAGTCCCAGGCGCCCGGTTCCTGCCCCAGGAATTCCGGGGGGCTGATGCCCTTGCGCGAGTACCCGCCCTTGGCGAGCAGCCGCACCGCGGCGGTGCAGGTGTAGCCGGTGGTCCGGGCCATGGAGGTGGTCTTCGTGGCCCGGTCGTAGCGGTCGAGCAGGCACAGCTCCCTGCGCATCCGCCGGCCGCCCTTGAGGCCGGCCACGGTGACGCGCATGACCGTGAAATCCTCGTCACCCTCCTGCATGAACCAGAGGGGGAAGAGCAGGGCGGTGGTGAGGTCCAGGGGGCTGATGCTGATCTCGCCCACCTGGAGCTTCTCCTTCTGGAAGAACCCCGATTCCCGCAGCATGCGCATCTTCTCGATGTGGCCCGGGTAGCGGAGGGTCTTCTCCTTCATGTCCGGCACCTGCGGAAAGGTGCGGATGAGGCTGCGGAGGCCGTCCGTATTGAAGGATTCCAGCGTGCCCAGACCTTCGAAATCCAGCAGCTCCGGTTCGGAGAGGGCGGGCATCGTGACCGTCCGGCCATCCTTCACGTAGCGGGCCGGGCGGGTGTACTCCTCGATGACATCGATGGGGCTGAAGCCGGCCTTGTACTCGTAGGGCCAGGTCCGCACCACGGGCAGGCCGCCCACCAGGCATTCGAAGGAATCCACGTGGTCCCACTGCCGCGCGGTGTCGCCGAGGATGATGTTGCCGCAGCCCGGGGCCACGCCGCAGTCCACGATGGCCGTGAGGTTCTGCGCCTTCGCCAGGGCGTCGAGTTCGAAGCAGTCCTCGTCGAAGAAGGAGATGTCCACGAGGGACTTGCCGGCCTCCAGCACGGCCCGGGCGGTGGCGAAGCCCATGAAGCCGGGCACCGCGCCCACCACGAGATCCGCGTCCGCCACGGCGGCCTTCACGCCCTGGGGCGTGCCCAGGTCCGCAGGCCGGGTGGCGAGGCCGGCCTCGCGCATGCGGGCGAGGGCGCCTTCGGAGCGGTCCGCCACCGTGACCTTGAAATCCGGGGCCAGGTCCCTGGCCATGGCGCCACCGACGCGACCGGCACCGAGAACGACGACATGGGCCATGGAAGGCTCCTTCAGGCAGTGGCGGCGCGGGGTCTCACCGCGAGGTAGACGGGCCAGCCCAGGGCCACCAGGGCCAGACCCGGCCAGGAATAGCTGGGACGGTGGAGGAACAGTGCCCCGATGATTCCACAGGCTCCGGCCAGGTAGAGGGCCGGAACCGCGGGATAACCCCAGACTTTGACGGGGCGTAAAAGATCCGGCTTCCGCCAGCGCAGGAGGAAGACCCCGCCCACCGTGAGGACGTAGAACAGGATCGTGGGCAGCATCACGAAGTCCAGCAGCTGGCCATAGGTGCCCGTGAGGGTGAGCAGGCAGGTCCAGAGGGCCTGGATCCCGAGGCCGAAGCCCGGGACGCCGTGCCCGTTGAGGCGGGCGGCC
>JAMPXL010000187.1 GCA_023701165.1 Geothrix sp.
AGCTGGGGACGCGGTACGAAGGGGGCCGGTTGCCCTGGCTGTACCACCCCTACGTGGGCCACGACAACAACCGCGACTGGTACATGCTCACCCAGAAGGAATCCCTGGCCGTGAACCGCATGGCCTACCACCAGTGGTTCCCCCAGGTGTGGCTGGACGAGCACCAGATGGGCGCCACAGGCCCCCGCATGTTCGTGCCCCCCTATGCCAATCCCGTGGCGGCAGAAGTCCACCCCCTGGTGTGGCGCACGGTGGATCTGCTGGGCAGCGCCATGAGCCTGCGCCTGGAGGAGGCCGGCAAGGCCGGCGTGGCCTACGGCACCATGTTCGACGCCTATTGGCCCGGCGGCACCAAGAACACAGGCTGGTGGAAGAACGTCGTGGGCCTGCTCACCGAGGTGGCCTCGGCCCGCCTGGCCAGTCCCGCCCATATCGATGCCACGGAGCTGTCCGCTGGCGGCAAGGGCCTGGTGGAGTACAAGCCCCAGGTGAACTTCCCCAATCCCTGGAAGGGCGGCGCCTGGCGGCTGCGCGACATCATGGACTACGAGCGCATCGCCTCGGATGCCCTGCTGGAATCCTGCGCGAACCTGAAAAGCGACCTGCTCCGCAACCGCGCCCGCATGGCCCAGGCCAGCATCCAGGCTGGCGATCCGGCGGTGTTCTACCGGCTGCCGCTGGAGCAGCGCGATCCCGTGGCCGCGGCCCGGCTGGCCCACCTCATGGCGGAGAACGGCGCGGAAGTGCGCGTGGCCGGGGACGGCTCGTACCTTCTGCCCACGGCGCAGCCCCTGGGCCGCTTCGTGAAGGAGATGCTGGAGCCCCAGCGCTACCCGGAGACCCGCCCCGCCGCAGGCGCGCCGCCCATGGCGCCCTACGATGTGGCGGCCTGGACCCTGCCCATGATGATGGGCGTCCAGGTTGAGAAGGCGCGGCTGAGTGAAAGCCAGCGCAGCGCCACGCGCCTGCTCAAGGCCGGGGATCGGCCAAAGGGCGGCATCACCGGCAGCGGCGCCGTGGCCGTGCTGGACCGGCGCAGCACCGCCGCCGCGGGCCTGCTCAACGAGGCCCTGAAGACCGGCGCCGCCAGCGTGGCCCTGGAGGCCTTCGAGGCCGAGGGCAAGCGCTTCGAGGCTGGTTCCGTCCTGCTGAAGGCCGGTGCGTCCCTGGACCAGCTGGCGGCCCGCCACCACGTGGCCCTCCGCACCCTCAGCGGCAGGCCCGCTGTGACGCAGGCCGCCTTGAAGGCCCCCCGGGTGGGCCTCCTGAAGCCCTGGGCCGTCTCCATGGACGAGGGCTGGACGCGGTGGATCCTGGAGCAGCATGGCTTCGCTCCCCGGAGCCTCGAGCCCAAAGCCGTGCAGGCCGGCAAGCTCCACGAGGCCTTCGATGTGATCGTGCTGCCGGACGTGGCGAAGGGGCTGCTGCTGGAGGGCCGGCGGACGGAAGGCGACGCCCGGCGCTTCCAGGAGGAAGTCCCCCCGGAATACAGCGGCGGCCTCGGCAAGGAGGGCGTGAAGGCCCTGAAGGCCTTCGTGGAGCAGGGCGGCACCCTGGTGGCGCTGTCGGCCAGCTCGGAGTTCCTCATCGATGAGCTGGGGCTGCCCGTGCGGAACACCCTGTCCGGCGGCCGCAGCGGCGAGGCGTTCGCCTGCCCCGGGTCCATCCTCCACATGCGCTTCGACGGCGCCCATCCCGTGGCCTACGGCATGGCGGCGGAAGGATTCGGCTTCATGGACGGCCGCCTGGCCTTCCAGACCCTGCCCGCCTCGCCCCAGAACCGCCGCGCCGTCATCGCGTCGTACCCCGGCGACGCCCGCGACATCCTGGCCAGCGGCTGGATCAAGGGCCCCGAGCAGCTGGAGCGCAAGGCCGCCGCCGTGAGTGTGGAACTGGGCAAAGGGAAGGTGGTGCTCTTCGGCTTCCGCGTCCAGCACCGGGCGCAGACGGAGGAGACCTTTAAATTGCTCTTCAACGCGCTGTACTGGAGCGCCATGGGGGAGTGAAGGCTGCGCCTTGCTAGACTGGACCTTCATCCATTCGGAGGTTCCATGTTCCGCCTCGACGGCAAGATCGCCCTCGTCACCGGCGCCAGCCAGGGCATCGGCGAAGCCATCGCGAAGCAGCTTGCGGCCCAGGGCGCCACGGTGGTCTGCGCCGCCCGCACGCTGAACAAGCTCCAGGCGGTGGCGGACGCCATCGCCGCCGCGGGCGGCAAGGCCGACGTGATGGCGGCCGACCTCTCGGACGGCGCCTCGGTGCGGGCCGCCGTCGCCGCCACCGTGGAGCGCCACGGCGCCCTCCACATCCTGGTGAACAACGCGGGCATCACCCGCGACAAGCTGCTCATCCAGATGAAGGAGGACGACTGGGACGCGGTGATCGACACCAACCTCAAGGGCGCCTGGACGGCCATCCAGGCGGCCACCAAGCCCATGATGAAGCAGCGCTGGGGCCGCATCATCAACATCGCCTCCGTGGTGGGCCAGATGGGCAATGCGGGCCAGTCGAACTACGTGGCGGCCAAGGCAGGCCTCATCGGCCTCACCAAGTCCGTGGCCCGCGAGCTGGCCAGCCGCAACGTCACCGCCAACGCCGTGACGCCGGGCTACATCGAGACCGCCATGACCGCAGGCCTCTCCGAGGACGTGAAGGCCGAGTTCACCAAGCAGATCCCCCTGGGCCGCATGGGCACTGCCGAGGACATCGCGGCCTCCGTGGCCTTCCTCGCCAGCGACGAGGCCGGCTATGTTACCGGCCAGGTGCTGAGCGTGAACGGCGGGATGTACATGTAGGCGGGCGGGCCCCATGGGCCGCCTCCTGGATCTCTGGATGGACCGCCTCCGGGCGGCAGGGGCGGCCTTCCGGATCCGGCGCCACTGGCCCTGGGTCCTCCTGGTCCTGGGCCTCGGGCTGGCCCTGCCGCCCGCGGGCTCCGGCTGCGCTGCGGCGGTGGCCTGGGTGGGGGGGCTGGCCCTCCTGGCCCGCGGCCTGCGCTGGGTCTGGGACCGCCTGCTGTTCCGGGTGTCCCGGCGCCTCTGGGTGATCCTCGCCCTGATGTCCGTGCTCCCCGTGGCGGCCCTGGCCCTGATGCTCATGGCCCTGGGCTGGCTGGGCCTCGGCGCCCAGGTGAGCCGCTCCACCCAGCAGACCATGACGGCCTGGGAGGAGGCCCTGAAGACCGCCAACGGGGAGCCTGCCGATGCCGCGGCCCTCCAGATGCTCCGCACCTACGGCGGCGCCTGGGTGGAGCATGAGCGGCAGCTGCCCGAGGGCATCGGCGAGGCCTTCGTCGGCATGGTCTGGGCGGACAGCCGCGAGGCGGGGCCCCAGGGAGGCCGCAAGGACACCTACCTGCGGGCCGTGCGGAAGGAGCCCGGCGGCTACCGCATCCTGTCGCTCAGCCTCGGCGTCCTCGGCGACCGCGCCCAGGCGCTGGCGGGCGGCCAGGTGGTCTTCGAGCTGACGCCCCGGAAGGAGCGCCGCCAGGGCGAGGGCACCCTGAAGGTCCGGAGTGGCGGAGGGCGGCGGGACAAGGATGCGCCCATCCTCGTGGGTCAACGGGACATCCGCGCCGCCTGGGCCAAGGGGCAGCCGCTCCAGGGGACCGGGCTGTTCGCGCCCTTCAACCTGCCGCCCCTGGCGTTCACGATCACGGATTGGTCCACGGGCCGCCCCATGGTGCTGACCGCCACACCGGAGACCAACCTCTACGCGCTGTTCGCGGGCTTCCGCTCCGGCGACCGGCAGGCCCTTTCCGAGGGCACCGTGAAGGCCATCATCGTGATCTCCCTGGTGCTGGTGGGCCTGTTCCTGGCCCAGCTGGCGGCGGCGCTCCTGGGCCTGATGCTGGCCTGGTCGCTGGGACGGGCGGTGAACGACCTCCACGGCGGGGTGGCGCGGCTCAGCCAGGGCGACTTCGGGGCCCGCATCCGGCCCCGGGGGCGCGACCAGGTGGCCCAGCTGGCCCAGGCCTTCAACGAGATGGCCGCGCGCCTCCGGACCGCGGCGGGGGAGCGGGAGGAGCGCCTGCGCATGGAGGAGGAGCTGCGGGTGGCCCGGGAGGTGCAGATGCGGCTGCTGCCGGATCTGGAGTCCCTGCGGATGCCCTCGGTCCGTGCCACCATCCTGCCCGCCCGC
>JAMPXL010000188.1 GCA_023701165.1 Geothrix sp.
CGGCCGGGCCCGCCGCTGGCGAAGCCCAGTCCGTTCTTGCGGCCCGACATCTGCAGCAGGGCCAGGACGCCCTCCTCCTGGAGGAACTGCGTCATGGCCGCCTGCTCGGCCTGCATGGCGGCCATGTCGCCGCGGCGGGGCAGGGGCGGCCGCTTGTCGTCGGGGTGGGTGCGCAGCAGGATCCGGCCGCGCAGCTGCCCCTTGAAGGCCTTCAGCTCCTCCAGGTTCCGGGCGTCCACCAGCAGCAGGTCGCCCAGGACGGCGCCCTTGGTGCCCGCCGTCCAGGCCGCCTGGTCCACCCGGAACCGGATGCCGTTGTGGGTGAGCAGGCGGGCGCTGTCCACGCCCCGGGTCCAGGCCAGGCCGAAGTCGTAGGCCTCTTCGTGGACATTCACGGCGCCCAGCTTCTTCATCTCGGCCATGGCCCAGGCCTGGGCCCGGCGCAGCGAATCGGAGCCCGTGAAGCTCGAGCTGTCCCTGGGCGGCCGCTTTTCTGCGGCCCCGGTCCAGGCCCACAACGTGGTGGGCGAGATCCCCGGCCGCGACAAGCCCGGTGAGATCGTCCTGGTGGGCGGCCACCTGGACAGCTGGGACCTGGGCACCGGCGCCACGGACAACGCCACGGGCAGCGCCATCGCCCTGGAGCTGCTGCGGGCCCTGCAGGCCACGGGCCTCAAACCCCGGCGCACGATCCGCATCGTGCTCTGGAGCGGCGAGGAACAGGGCCTGCTGGGCTCCCGCGCTTACGTGGAGGCCCACAAGGCCGAACTGGACGCCCTCCAGGCCGTGCTGGTCCACGACATGGGCACGGGCATGGTGAAGGGCTTCACCCTGCAGGGCCGCGAGGCCTGCCGGGGCCTCATGGCCCAGGCCATCGCCCCCCTCAACGACCTGGGCGTGCGGGAACTCCCCCTCCGCGCCATGAACAGCACGGACCACGCGCCCTTCGACCGGGCCGGGGTGCCCGCCTTCGCCGCCATCCAGGAGCCCGTGGACTACTTCCTGGGCACCCACCACAGCCAGATGGACTTCCCGGACCACCTGGTGCCCGATCAGCTCGTGCAGGGCGCCCAGGCCATGGCCATCACGGCCTGGGAACTGGCGGAGCTGGAGGCCCGCCTGCCCCACGGCATCGTGGCCCGGCCGGCGAATCCCGGGCGGCCCTGAAGCCAGGCCTCATAAGGTTTCGCGTTCAATCGTCAGGAATCCACCACCGAGACACGGAGCATGGGCACACGGAGGCCCGTGCCTCCTCCGTGGTTTCCGTGGCTCCGTGGTGAATCTCCATCATTGGTGGCGGCCTGGCCTCAGGCCGGAGGGCCGCCCCCGGACTCGCGGCCCAGCAGGGCCTCGGCCTGATCCAGGGCCGAGGCGGGGCCGCTGAGGGCCAGCAGGTCCCCGGCCTGGAGGCGGGCCTCGGGCCTCGGTTCCAGCAGGTGCCCCTCCCGCAGCAGCGCCACCAGGAGCACACCGGACCCTCCCGGCAGGTCCAGGTCGCCCAGGTTGCGGCCCAGGGAGGGGCAGCGGGGACCGATGCGGAGGGTGCGCCAGCCTCCCGCATGGAGGGCGGGGGTGGCTTCCGGAGCCCCCCAGGGGTCCCGGGCATCTGCGCCCATCCACTCGGCGTCGGCACTGAGGTCCCGCTGGAGGCCCCGCGCCCGGCGCCAGACCAGCAGCGGGATGGCGAGCGCGGCAGCGGCCCCCAGGGTGCCGAGGGACGCCAGGGGAATCAGTGCCAGCACCGCCGCCAGCACCGGCAGCCCCGTGAGGAGCAGGACGCCGAGGCGCAGGCCCGTGCGGAAGGCGCGCCGGGTGTCGGGGCGGGTGCCCAGGCCGCCGGGACCCGGCAGGTCCAGCAGGCGCTCAGCCAGCACCCGGCTGCGGCGGAGCATGCGGCTCACCAGCAGGACCACCAGCACCGAGGCCGCCAGCAGCACCGCCCCCTGGGCCAAGGTGTGCCCGATGGCCCCCGGCCCCTCCAGCCAGGCGGTGGCCATCCGCATCACCCGCGGCGCGAGGGCGCCCACCAGCCCGATGAGGATGGCATCCAGCAGGAGCTGGAGAAAGGTCCGCCGCACGGCCGCGCCGGGGGCCTTGCGCAGGGCCGGGGCGCGCAGGGCCGCGGCCCAGGACTGGTACAGGCCCAGGTAGGTCTTCAGGGCCAGGGGCAGGTGCCGCTCCGCCAGGCGGGCCGCGGGCTCCCCGGCGGACAGCAGGGCGGGCGTGGCCAGGGCCGTGGCCACGCAGATGGCCGCCAGCAGCGCGTAGCGGGAGGGATCCACAGCGCCGAGGCCGATGCCCGCGCTGAGGAGGATGAAGCCGAACTCCCCCACCTGGCCCAGGGCCAGCCCGGCCCGCACGCCCAGGGCCAGGGGCAGGCCCGCCAGGGTGGCCCCCACGGCGACGGCCACGGCATTCACGACGATCACCAGGGTGGTGAAGAGCAGGACCAGCGGCCAATCCCGTAGCACCACCGCGGGCTCCATGAGCATGCCCACCGCCACGAAGAACATGGCCGCGAAGAGGTCCCGCAGGGGGTGGACCAGGTGCTCCACCTTGCGCCCCCGGCCGGATTCGCAGACCAGCATGCCCGCCACGAAGGCGCCCATGGCCACGGAGAAGCCCGCCCAGGCGGCAAGCTGGGCCAGCCCGAAGCAGAGCCCCGCCGCCACCACCAGCAGCACCTCGTCCCGGGCATGGTCCGCCACCCACCGCACCATGCGGGGCACCACCAGGCGTCCGGCGCCCACGAGGACGGCGAGGAACACGGCCAGCTTCAGCAGGGTGCCCGCAATGGCCCCGGCACTGGGCCCGCCCAGGGAGGCCGCCGCCGTGAGGGCCGCCAGCAGCAGGACGGCGTGGAGGTCCTCCACCAGCAACACGCCGAGCACAGTGTCCTTCAGCGCGCCGCGGATGCCGCGCTCGTCGAAGAGCTTGGCCAGGATCATGGTGGAGGCGATGGACAGGCTCGCCGCGAAGAACGCGCTTTCCAGCGGCGCCCAGCCCAGGAGGCGCGCCACCAGGAAGCCCACCACCAGCTGGGTGCCCACCTGGAGGGTCCCCGTGAGCAGGGCCGGGGGCCCGGCGCGCAGCAGCCGCGGCAGGCTGAACTCCAGGCCGATGGTGAACATCAGGAGGATGACGCCCAGTTCGCCCATGAGCCGCACGTTGCCGAGGTCGGCCACCAGGGGCACCGGCACGTGGGGGCCCACGATCATGCCCGCCAGGAGGTAGCCCAGGACCGCCGGCTGCTTCAATTTCTGGAACAGGACGGAGGTCAGCGCTGCGACGCCCAGCACCATGGCCAGGTCCAGGAGGAGGCGGGCATGGCCTTCCACGGCCTCAGCCCTTGGCCAGCCGGGTGAGGGTTTCCAGGGCCTCCGAAGGGCCCATCACCAGCAGCTCGTCGCCGGCCTGGAAGCGCTCGTCGCCGGAGGGGTTGAAGCGCAGGCCCGCGCCGGGATGCACCAGGCCCACCAGGAGGGCCCCCGTGGCGTGGCGCAGGCGCGCCTCCCGCAGGGTCTGGCCCACCAGCGCGGATCCGGGGCCGATGGCGATGCGCTCCAGGCCCAGCTCCAGCTGCTCCTGCTGGAGCACGATGTCGAAGAAGTTCATCATCTCGGGCTTGAGCAGCAGGCCCGCCATGCGGCGGCCGCCGATCTCGTAAGGGCTCACGATGTGGTCGGCGCCCGCGGCCTTCAGCTGGCGCTCGGTGCCCAGCTTGGCGCTGCGGGCCACCACGGGGATGTCCGCCCGCATCTGCTTCACCGTGAGCGTCACCAGCACGTTGTCCGCGTCCGTGGTCAGGGCCGTGATGAGCCCCCGGGCCCGCCGGATGCCGGCGCGCTCCAGCATCAGCTCGTCCATGGCGTTGCCGTAGAGGATCAGCTCCCCGGCGAAGCGGGGGCTTCGGCCCTTGGTCTCGTCCTGCTCCACGATGACGAAGGGGATGCCCGCCTTCTTCAGCTCCCAGGCGGCCTGGAAGCCCATCTTCCCGAAGCCGCAGACGATGACGTGATCGGTGAGGTCGTCCAGGCGTTTCTGCATGCGGCGCTCCAAGATGTAGCCTCTGAGGTCGCCCTCCAGGATCAGGGCGGTCAGGTTCGAGATGGCGTAGGTGGCCACGCCCAGGCCGATGA
>JAMPXL010000189.1 GCA_023701165.1 Geothrix sp.
CGCTTGCGGCGGCTGGGCATGGCCACGAAGTAGCCATCCTCGGATTCCACCACGCGCAGGTCGCCCACCAGGAAGCAGTCGTCGAGGACCAGGGCCGCGAAGGCCCGGAGCTTGTCGTCGCCTTCCACCTTGGTGATGCGGACATCGGTGATGTTGAGCATGGCATTCCCCGGTCTTGAATCGTCAGGCCTCAGGAGCGAGGGCCAGGCTCCAGATTAGCGGATCTCGATCCATCCCCACTGGCGGCCCGTGGTTTCGCCGCGGCGGTAGGAATGCAGCAGATCTGGGCGGCAGACGGTGCAGAGGGCCACGCTGCCGTCCTTGGCGGCGTCCAGCCCCAGGTCCAGGGCCTGGGCCCGCAGGAAACCGTGCAGGTCGAGGTGGGGCTTTCCGGATGGGCCTTCGCTGCACAATTCCTCATGCCAGGCGGGATCCTGGCGGGCGGCGGCGATGACTTCGCCACCCACTTCGAAGTGGCAGGCGAGGATGGCGGGGCCGAAGGCCCACACAAGGTCCGCCGGGTGCCCACCCAGGGCGCGGTAGCGGGCCACGCCCCGCCGGAGGATGCCGCCGCCCGGTCCGGGATCGCCATGTCCGGTGGCGCCCCGCCACCCCGCATGGAGGGCCGCGGCCCAGGGGCTGCCATCGGCGAGGGGCCCCGCCAGCAGCACGGGCACGCAGTCGGCCACGCGCACGCCGATGCGGACGCCGGGCTTGGTGGTCCAGAGGCCGTCGCCTTCGGCCACCGCGTCAGAGGCCTCGACGATGCCGCAGCGATGGACCTGGTCCAGGCGCCGGACGGGCAGGTCCTCAGGGGAATCCAGGCGGGTGGAGAAGCCCCAGGCGAGGGGAAGGGGGGGCTGGAGGTCCGGGACGAGCACCGGGTGCTCAGCCTTTCGTTCCCAGCCGGGCTTCCATCCACTGCTTGATGCGGTTGGCATCGCCCAGGCGGGAATACTTGCCCCAGGAATCCAGGAGGATGATGAGCACGGGGCGGTTCGCCAGCATGGCCTGCATGACGAGGCAGCGGCCGGCTTCCTGGATGTAGCCGGTCTTGGAGAGGCCGATGGTCCAGCGGGGGCTGCGCACCAGCGCATTGGTGTTGGGGAACTGGATGCTGCGGCGCCCTGCCTGGATGGTGGTGGCGGGGCGGGTGCTGAAATCGCGGATTTCGGGGTAGCGGTAGGCGGCCTCGAGCAGGAGCGCCAAGTCCCGGGCGGAGGCGACGTTGCCGCTGGAAAGGCCGGAGGGATCCTCGAAGTGGGCTTCCTCCAGGCCGAGCTCCCTGGCCTTGGCATTCATGGCCTGGACGAAGGCGGAGAGACCGCCGGGGAAGGTGCGGCCCAGGGCGTGGGCGGCGCGGTTCTCCGAAGCCAGCAGGGCCAGGAGGAGCGCCTGCTCCCTGGGCAGGCGGGTGCCCACGGGGAGCCGGGACTTGCTGTGGCGAAGCCTGTCCTTGTCGTCATTGGTGATGGTGAGGATTTCCTGAGGATCGAGGTGGGCGTCCAGCAGCACCATGGCCGTCATGAGCTTGGTGAGGGAGGCGATGGGCTGCACAGCGCCGGCCTGCTTCGCGAGCAGGGTCTGGCCCGTGTCCTGGTCCAGGACCAGCGCGGAGGCGGACTTCAGGGAAAGCTTGGCGGGGCCGCGGCCCGGGGCGGCGCCCAGGAACCCGCAGCAGACAGCCAACACGAATCCCAGCAATCCTTTGCTCTGCCTCGCCTGCATGCGTGCTCCAAGAAGATTCCGATTGTCTTCACGTCTTACCAGTCTATCGGATCTGGAGGTCCCTTGCTCAAGGGCTCAGGGCCACAAAAGGACCAGAATGCTCAAATCCGTGACAGCCCAGGCGGCCAGTCCCCAGTACATGCCAGCTTCGTGCCGGCGATCTGTCCAGGTGCGCCAGCGGGCCATCCAGGGCAGCAGCACCGCCAGCCAGGCCAGCAGCGAAAGGCCCAGGGACAGGGGACTCCGCCCCATGGCGAGGACTCCGGCGGCAAAGAACAGGTGGGCGGCCAGGGCCGCCACCAGGGCCAGGGCCAGGCTGCGTCCCACGCCCAGGCGGATCACCAGGGTGCGATCGCCCCGGCGGCTGTCCTCAGCCACCTGGTAGATCTGGGTCATCGGGTAGAGGGTGGCGAAAAGGAAGGCGAAGCCTCCGGAAACCAGGAGGATGGCCGAGGTGAAGGGCCGTCCGGTGAGGGCCCACCCGGCCAGAGGCGTGAACAGGCCGAATCCCAGGCAGTTGATGAGCAGGTCCCACCCGGCCCGGGCCTTCAGGCGCACGGGCGGCACCGAGTACAGCACGCTCATGACCACGCAGGCCAGGTTGAGCAGGGCGAAGGGCAGGGGCAGGAGGAACCCCAGGAGCACGGAAGCGATGAGGAGTGCCGACGAGAAGCCCAGCAGGTGCTCGGGCGGCTTGGGCGGGGCCTTCAGGTAGCCGATATCGCCCTCATCCTGGTCGAAGGCGCTGTTGATGGCCAGGGTGCCGCCATTCATGAGGGCCACGAAGACCAGCCAGCCCAGCAGGGCGGGCCAGGCCGCCTGGGGCCGGCCCCAGGCCAGCAGGGTGCCCAGCAGGAAGTGGGCGGTCATGATGGGCCATTCCATCGGCCGCAGATGGAGCAGGTAGGGCAGGACCCTGGGCCCGAGGAGGCGCTGGAAGAAGGACCGGACGGGGAAAGCGGAGGCGGCCGCGGTCACGCGATGCCTTCGTGGCGGAGGGGCTGGACATCTCCAGAGGGGCGCCGGGGCTCCACCAGCGATTCCATGGCGGCCATGAGGTGCGGGACGCTGAAGTCCGTATCCACGCACATGCCGTGGGGCAGGGCCAGGGGGATCACGTAGCAGGGGATCTCGGGCATCTTGGCGAGTCCCTTGAGCAGGCGGTCCGTGCAGCTCACGGCTACGACGAGATCGGGGCGGTACTCGCGGGCTTCGCGGTAGGCCTTGTGGCTGCGGTTGGTGATGCGCCCTTCCCAGCGGTTGAGCAGGAGGGCGTTCATGTAATCGCCCACGGGGCAGAGGCCGCAGTCGTAGCAGGCCTGGAGATCATCGAGGATGCCGGCCTTGCAGCGGGCCATCTGGATGCAATGGGGCAGCAGGATGAGTGCCCGCTTCGCCCGGTGCCCCGCGAAAGCCTCGCGCACACGCTGGTTGTTGTGGCCACAGAAGGAGAGGATCCAGGCATCCTCCTGCCCCAGCCGGCGGGCGAGGGGACGCAGGGCATAGGCCCAGAAGGTGTCCTGGCGCATGATCGCCGTGCGGTTGCGGAGAAAGGCCCGGCCCCGCAGGAAGCTGGGCCAGGCGGCGGCGATGGCGCCCACACCGGCCAGCAGCCACCACCCGCGGCCTGCGGCATGGAAGGCAGCGGCGGCGAAGGCGAAGGCCGCGACCGCCAGGGGCACGCCCCGGCGGAACCAGCGGAACAGCGCGCCCCGATCCTCCGGCAGGGGGCCGGGGGTGGGCAGGGCGCGGGGTGTCTTCACCTGGAAGCTCCGGCCAGGCAGATGATCTTCCTCTTTGCCTGCAAGGCCGGCGAAGGCCGCACGGATCGGCGTGCGAGCGGCACCAGAACGTCCGGCGTCACTTGGAGGCTCCGGCCAGGCCGATGATCTTCTTAAGGTCATCATCCTTCCAGCGGAGGCCGCCGCCGAAGAACACGGTGCGGAGATCCTTGTTGCCGATGTCCTGGACGCCCGCCTGGACGTAGGCGCCCTTCCAGAACTGGTAGCTGCTGGTGAAACGGTACCGGGGATTGGGCTTGTCATCGCGCTTCGTGAAGTCGTAGGCCAGGACGCCGAAGCGCAGGCGGTCGTCATCCAGGGTGCGGATTTCCAGGCCGCCGCCACCCTTGCCCTCGACGATGCCGGCGGAGAAGACCGCAGGGCCGAGGCGCTTGGCGAACTGGGCGGACACCGTGAAGGCCTGGTCCGTGGTGACGAAGCGGCTCTTCTCCAGCACGGTCACGGGCTGGCCCGTGATGGGATCCAGCTGGGTGACGGTGCGGGAGCTCTCGTTGATCTTGCCGTCAGGGGTGGAGGCGATGCCCAGGGCATACCAGTAGTCGGGCCGCGGCGCGATCTCCAGTCCCAGGCCCACACGGCTGTCCTTGCGCTTCTCCCAC
>JAMPXL010000190.1 GCA_023701165.1 Geothrix sp.
TCGCGCCGGCCCCGGCCACGCGGAGATCCGCCGCCAGGGCCAGTTCCAGCCCGCCGCCGAAGGCCGCGCCCTCAAGGACGGCGATGACGGGCATGGGCAGGTCCTCCAGCTCCGTGAAGGCGCTCCGGAGGCCCTGGACGAAGGCCCCGGCCTCCGCCTGGGACATCTCCGCCCGCTCTTTCAGGTCGGCCCCGGCGCAAAACACGCCCGGCACGAGGCTATGCAGCACCACCACGCGGGTGACCGGGTCGACGCGGAGGTCCGCCAGGGCCTGGCGGAATTCGCCCATGAGCTGGCGGCCCAGGGCGTTCTTCGCGGCGGGGCGATCCAGGCCCAGCAGGAGGATGCCCGCATCCGCCCCCGCAGGCCGCTCCAGCCGGATCTCCATCAGGCCAGCTCGACGATGGGGTCCCCCTCGTTCAGGAACTGGTCGGGGGCCACGAAGATCTTCTTGACCGTTCCCTCCTCGGGGCTGCCCACGGGGATCTGCATCTTCATGGATTCGATGATCACCAGGTCCTGGTCCTCCCCGACCGCGTCGCCTTCGGCGACACAGACTTCCAGGACTTTCCCCGCCATTTCGGCTCGCACCACGGCCATTCGGTCACCTCATGAGGACGATGGCTCCAGTGTAGCGGTCCGCCGGGCTGGCCGGGCTACTCGTCCTTGTCGGAGTCGCCGATCACCACCAGGTCGTCGTCCTCGTAGGCGAAATCGCCCTCTTCGATGAGGATTTCGCGGACCTTCCCGCATTCGGGGGCGTTGATGTAGAAGGAGGTGCGGGAAACGTCCGTGCCCTCGAGGATCAACAGGGGCTCGTCCTCCTCCACTTCCTGGCCGGGGCGCACGAGGACGTCCACCACGTAGCCCGGCCATTCCGCCCGCACGATCATGCTGCCTCCTCCGCCATCCCGTGACCTTGGCCGGGAGAGTATGGCGCCGCGGCCCCCCGCGCAAGTCCCGGAAGCCTTTCTTTTCGTCACATCTCCTCTCTGGGATACTGGAAGGCTTGGAGGTTGGAATGGCTGTCGCCTGTGGCATCGTGGGTCTCCCCAACGTGGGAAAGTCCACCCTTTTCAACGCCCTCACCCGTGCGGGCGCGGCTTCGGCCAACTATCCCTTCTGCACCATCGAGCCCAACACGGGCGTGGTGGACGTGCCGGACCCCCGGCTGGCGGCCCTGGCGGAGATCGTGAAGCCCCAGCGCGTCCTGCCTGCGGCCCAGGAGTTCGTGGACATCGCGGGCCTGGTGCGGGGCGCCAGCAAGGGCGAGGGCCTGGGCAACGCCTTCCTGGGCCACATCCGGGAGACCGATGCCATCGTCCAGGTGGTGCGCTGCTTCGAGGACGCCAACGTCACCCATGTGGAGGGCGGCGTGAACCCCGAGCGGGACCTGAGCATCATCGAGACCGAGCTGGTCATCAAGGACCTGGACGCGGTGGAAAAGGGCCTGGAACGCCACCGCAAGGTGGCCAAGACCGGGAACAAGGAGTCCCTGGCCCTGGTGGCCGTGCTGGAGCGGGTCTACGCCGCGCTCAATGACGGCAAATGGGCCCGGACCGCCGGGATCACCGCCGAGGACCAGGCCCTCATCAAGTCCTATGGCCTGCTGACCCTCAAGCCCACCCTCTTCGTGGGCAACATCGGGGAGGAGGACATCCGGAATCCCGAGGGCAACCCGCACTACGTGAAGCTCCAGGCCCTGGCCGCCGAGCGCGACGCCCCCTGCATCCCCATCTGCTCCAAGCTGGAAGCCGAGATCCAGGATCTGCCCGAGGAGGACCGCCCCCTGTTCCTGGAGGAGGCCGGTCTCTCCGAACCGGGCCTGAACGTGCTCATCCACGCCAGCTACGACCTGCTGGGCCTCCAGACCTACTTCACCGCCGGGGTGAAGGAGGTCCGGGCCTGGACCATCCACAAGGGCGACACGGCCCCCCAGGCCGCGGGCGTCATCCACACGGACTTCGAGAAGGGCTTCATCCGGGCCCAGGTCATCGCCTACGAGGACTTCATCCAGTGCCGGGGCGAGCAGGGGGCCAAGGACGCGGGGAAGATGCGCACGGAAGGCAAGGAATACGTGGTCAAGGACGGGGACCTCATGAATTTCCTCTTCAATGTCTAGCCCCCATCAGACGTGATTCGCTTCCTGTGGGGCCCCCATGGGGCAGGCCATTCAGGCCTGCCCCATGCGACCCACCTGGGCGGCGTCTGAACTCAATCCGCCCAGCGGCCCGGCCGATGGGTGGAGGGATGGGCGGAGACCGATGAACCTGGCCAAATCAAGCGGAGGCGACGGGCGCGAAGCGCCCATCGAGGATCCTGCGCAGATTCGCAAGGCCATGGCCGTCCTCCAGCAGACCGAGGCCGAATTCCCCATCAAGGTCGAGGGCACCCACACCCTCCCCTACACCTCCCGCATCCAGCGCATGGATGCGGCCAAGGGTGTCCTCTACCTCAAGCTCATCCGCCCCCTGCCCCACGAGATGGCGGTGGGGGCCTCCTTCGAGATGCTCTTCGCCGTGGGGGACCAGCGCTTCGAAGCCCCCATCACCTTCCTCGGGCGGGACTCCTACCTCCTCTACACGTTCTCCCTCCCCCTGCGGATGACCCTGGCCGACCGGCGCAGCGACAAGCGGTATCCCTTCCGCCCCCGGGAGAAGGCCTACGTGCTCGCCCAGGATGCGGGGCTTCCGGGGCACGGGCTGGCGGGGCCCCTGGTGAACCTTTCCCTGGGCGGCCTGGCCTTCCGGGTGGACCGGGTCGTGCGCCTGGCGGACCGCATGCGCGTGACGCCGGGGCTTGGGTTCTTCGAGAAGGGGAAGGAACTCCCCATGCTGAAGATCCGCGACCTGCCCAAGCACCCGCTCTTCGAGACCCGGGGCATGGTCGCCAATGCCTGGGAACGGGATGGCGAGATCGTGGTGGGCGTGCAGTTTGGCGAGCTGGGGGATGCGGAATTCCGCCAGATCCAGGAAGTGCTGGCCATCCGGGAGCAGATGCAGCGGAATCCCGCCAGCACCACCGGCGATGGAACCGTGAAGACTGCCCGGGCCAAGGCTGCCGCGGCGGCCGGCGCCGGGCCCGCCAGCCGGGCGAACCCCGCCGGAGCCCAGACGCCGGATGCGCTGACCCGGCTGGGACGGCGGGGCACCAGCCTGCTGCTGGCCATGCCCCGGGGCCCCGGGCGGGACGCGGTCCAGGCCGCCCTCGGCGCCGCCGGCTACCTCCGCCTGGATCCCGTGGACACGCTGGCCCAGGCCCTCGACCGCCTGCGAGTGGACTCCGGCGCCGCGAGCCGCCTGCTGATGCTGGAAGCCCCCGCCGGCATGGCCCCACCCCTCCAGGATCTGCGGAGCATGCAGCGGGAACTGGGCGAGCTGCGCGAACTCCCCGTGGCGTTGATCCAGGCGGACGGCATGCCCGAGGAGACCGAGGATGCCCTGATCCGCCCCCTGCCCTGGCCCGGAACCTCCGACCTCGCCTGGCTGCCGCTGCTGGATGAGCTGGCGGGACTGTAGGGCCCCGGAACCGGTTCCTAGAGCGGCGCCACCTTCACCAGCTTGCCGCTGGCATCCACCCGCTGGAAGCCGTCCTCGATGCGGTTGTCCCCCCGCAGCAGCGGATCCGCGGCGTCCTTGGCCAGCAGGATCCCGCCCCGGGCATTGCGCCGCACCACACACTCCTCCAGCGTCGCCTGGGAATCCTCCAGCAGCAGCAGGCCCGTGTCCCGGCCCTCCTTGAGGGTGCAGCGCACCAGCAGCAGACTGCCCCCGGGCTCCACCTGGACCCCCGCGCCCGCGTTGCCGGAGATCTCGCAGGCCTCCAGCACGCCCTGCCCCCCCTCGGCGCAATCCACGCCCAGGGAACGGCCCTCGGAGAAAGAACAGTCCCGGGCCTGGACCGTGGCCCCGTGGTGGATCAGCAGGCCCGCGCCGCCATTGGCCTGGACCACACAGCCATCCAGGGTGGCCAGGCCCCGGTCCATCACGGACAGGCCGAAGCCCGCATTGCCCACCAGGCGGCACTGCCGGAGCATGACGTTGGCTCCCGCCAGCACGTGGGCTCCGGTGCAGTCATGGTTGCCGAGGTCGCAGGATTCCAGCACCGCCTGGCTCCGCTCCAGCGCCA
>JAMPXL010000191.1 GCA_023701165.1 Geothrix sp.
ACCGCTTCGCCCTGGTGCTCTTCCGCGCCCACCCTGTGACCCTCAGCCCCCTCACTGCCGACCACCAGCGCCTGCTGCGCATGCTGGCGCGGCTGGACCTGGACAGCCGCGATGACGGCACGGCCATCGGATCCGGCCTCATGACCGCCGTGCGGCGCCTGGAGGAAAGCCCCGCCCGCAGCCGCGTGATCCTCCTCATCACGGACGGCGTTCAGAACCGCGGGCGCGTGACACCGCTCGAGGCCGCGGAAGAGGCCCGCCGCAACGGCATCCGCATCCATGCCGTGGCCATCGGCAGCGGCGGCGAGAGCCTGGTGCCCCTGGAAGGCGGTGGCTTCGCCCGCCTGCACGTGGAAGTGGACCACACCACGCTGAAGGAGGTGGCCCACCTCACAGGCGGCGAATCCTTCAGCGCCGAGGACCCCGGTGGCCTGGCCCGCAGCCTCGCCGCCGTGGACCAGCTGGAGAAGACCCTGCTGCCCGTGGATCCCCCCACCGAAGGCAGGCCCCTGGCCCGCTGGTGCCTGCTGGCCGCCCTCCTCCTGGCCCTGCCCCTGGCCGCCGACCTGGCTTTCAAGCGCGGCAAACCCCGCCCCGCCTGGGTGGAAGGACCATGAGCCTGTCGCCCTTCACCCACCCCTGGCTGCTGGCGCCCTTCGCGGCGGCGGCACTCATCGCGCTGGCGCTGGCGCTGCGGGCCCATCTGCGGCCGGGCCTGGGCGTGCAGGTGGTGGGCCAGCGACCCCTCTGGCAGGGCCTGGGCATGGCGCTGATGTTGACGGGCCTGGGCATCGGCCTGGCGGAACCGCGCTGGGGGATGCCGGAATTCCCGCGGCTGACGGTCCACGTGGTGCTGGATGCCAGCCGGTCCATGACCGTGCCCGACGCGGCCGGCCGGCCCCGCTGGGACGCCGCGGTGGCCACCCTGGACCGCATCTGGTCCCAGCCCCAGTCCGGCCTCCGGTGGAGCCTGGACCTGCTCACCGGCGACGCCATTCCCCTCCAGCAGCCCGGGGAGGACCGCACCTTGCTCCGCGAGGCCCTGCGGGCGGTGGTGCCGGGCGAGGTGGGCTCCCCGGGTACGAGTCTGGGCCGGGGCCTGCCTCAGGTGGCCGCCCAGGCGGACCGGGATGCGCCCGCCGTGATCCTGCTGCTCAGTGATGGAGAGGAAACCTGGGAAAGCCCCGAGGCCGCCCTGGAGCGGGTCTCCAGCGCCTTGAAGCAGGCCAAGCTCCCCGTCTGCGTGCTGGCCTTCGGGGATGGCCAGCCCCACCCCGTCCCGGCGAAGCCGGGTGCCGAAGGCCAGCCCCCCGCCGCAGAACCTGCGATCAGCGCCGCCCACCCGGAGTATCTGTCCCGCCTGGCCCAGGCCACCGGCGGTCAGATCTTCACGAACGGAGACACCGCCATTGCCGGGCTGCAGGCCCTGGCGGCGGGCAAGGTGCCCCTGCCCGCCCGCCGTTCCCTCCAACCGGCGCATCCGGAGGCGGGTGCATGGGTGGCACTGGCGGGGCTCGCCCTTTGGCTGGCCTTCGCGGGTAAGCCCATGGCCCGCTGGCGGCCCGCGCTGCTTCTGCTGCTGGCCGTGGCTCCCCTTCGCGCCCAGAGCAGTGGGCCCTGGGCCCCGCCCAGCGTGAAGGCCTGGCTGGCCCAGCGGGCCCTGGAGGACGGCAACCTCCCCGGCGCCCGGCGCTGGCGCCCTGGGGATTCAGAGCCCGCCCACCTGCTGCTGGCCGCCCAGATCGACCTGCGCACGGGATCTCCCGATGAGGCCCTGAAGACCCTGTCGCCCCTGGTGGGCCAGGGCGTCCCGCGACCGCTGCCCTCCTGGCGCGCTCCGGCCCTGCTCCTGGCCGCCCGCGCCCACCTGGACGCCAGGCGCCCTGCCGAGGCCCGCGCCCTCCTGGAGCGGCTCCTGCTGGAGCAGCCGGGCCAGCCCGAGGCCATCCACAACCTTCAGACCCTCGTGAAAGATGCGGCGCCCCCGCCTCCGCCAGACCCCAGGAAACCCCCGCCGCCTCCCCCGCCCCGCCCCAGCATGGGGGCCCAGCAGGATGAGCTGGAGGGCCTCAAGCAGCGTCTCCCCAAGCCGCCGAAGACGGCCGGCGGGGTGAAGGATCTGTAAAGACGGCTGGAGTCTGGAGTCTGGAGGTAACTGATTTCGGGGCGGCCTTTGGGCGAGGCCGAGCGGGTGTGGCGGCGCCACCTCAAAAAAAGACGCGGCCCCGAAGGGCCGCATCAGGAGGCAGTGCCTCCAGACTCCAGACTCCGATCTACTTGCTTCCCAGCCAGGCCGAGAATTCGGCGCCGGAGCGGAAGGCGCCCACCTGGCGGCGGATCTCCTTGCCATCGGCATCCAGGATCACCATGGTCGGGTAGGCGTTGAGGCCGAACTTCTCCGCCAGCTTCTGGCCTTCAGGCAGGGGCGTCCGGTCCTTCTTCTCCACCAGGGCGGAGAAGGGCACCACCTTGGCGAGGGCCGCCTGGCCCTCGGGGCTCGGGAAGATGTTCTTCTGCAGGTGCTGGCAGGGAGGGCACCACTCGGTCCAGAGGTCCATGAAGATGACCTTCTTTTCGGCCTTGGCGCGCTTGAGCGCGGACTGGTAGTCGTGCTCCCACTTCACGGGGCCCTGGGCGGCCAGGGGTGCGGCGATGAGCAGGAGGGCGGCGAGGAACTTCATGCTGGGACTCCGAAAGGGCGGGCGGGCCGCACAGGTGTTTGGATGGACACAGCCGGGATTACGTTCCGGATTCCCAGAATAACCCGGCTAATCCCCCAGACCGGCCCCCCGTAATCCCATTCGACCCGGCGAGTGCCGAACCCCAATCCTTCCAAGGAGGCCGCCCATGCGTGCCGTCATGATCCCGCTGGCCCTGGCGGCCAGCCTCAGCCTTCCCCTGGCCGCGCAGAGCGCGCGGTTCCTCAAAGTGGATGTCGTGTCCAAATCCATCCACAAGCACGCCAAGCACAAGAACGTGGATGGCCCGACCGAAGTCCATGTCCGCCTGCCCATCACCCTCGCCAACGCCGTGCTGGACATGGCCGGCGACAGCGAGATCAAGGTCAGCGGCGAGTCCAAGAAGGGCCTCAAGCCCGAACAGCTCCAGAAGCTGCTGGCCGGCGCCAAGCCGGGAGACCTGCTCCTGGAAGTCACCACGGACAAGGGCGATCACATCCGCGTCACCATCGAGTAGCCGGGAGCCCCTCCGCGCGCACCACAAGCCCCGCTCCGGCGGGGCTTCTCGTTGTACGCTGGAGCCATGGAATCCCTGACCGAACTCCGGGTGCGCTACGCCGAAACCGACGCCATGGGCATCGTGCACCACGCCACCTATCCGGTGTGGATGGAGCTGGGGCGCAGCGACTTCCTGCGGGAGCTGGGGCAGAGCTACGCAGACTGGGAAGCCCGCGGGGTGCGCCTGGTGGTGAACGAGATCCGCGTGCGCTTCCGGTCACCGGCCCGCTATGACGAGCTGGTGCAGGTGCGGACCTTCCTCCAGGAGACCGGGCGCCGCCGCATGGTGTTCGGCTACCGCATCGAGCGGGGAGGCCTTCTGCTGGCGGAGGGCGAAAGCGTCCACCTCGTGGCGGGATCCGACAACCGGGCGCGGGTGCTCCCGGACGACCTCCTGGCCCTGGTTCAGGGGCACTGACCGAGGCAGTTGGACATCAGGACCGCCAGGGCGTCCATGACCCGCCGCCGGCTGTCGCTGAAGGCGTCGGTCTGGAAACTCTGGAAACTCACCAGCCCCGCAGGCCGGGAACCCCAGCCCAAGGGCACCCCGTACCAGGAATGGGGGATGAGCCCCGTGGCCAGTTCCGCGGCGGTCAGCAGGCTGCCGGCCGTCTGGCCCTCTTCGAGGGTCCGGATGTAGAGGGGCCGATGGCTGGAAAGGACACGCTCCGACAGGCCCGCACGATCGGACAGGCGCCGGGAGGGATGCTGCCGGGTCCGCCCACCCTCGTGGTAGAGCACAAACACCAGCTGATCCTGTTCCCAATCCGCCAGGGCCACGAAGAAGCAGGCCAGGCCCAGGGGCTTGAAACAGACCTCCATGAGGGCCTCGCCAAGCTCCCGGGGGGAAAGCCCCGGGCGAAGCCGCTCCAGCGCCCCCA
>JAMPXL010000192.1 GCA_023701165.1 Geothrix sp.
GCGCCAGGGTGGCCCACTGGAGGCAGCCGTCCGTGGGATCGGCGCCGGGGGCGATCCACAGGCCGCTGCCGTAGGTGGGCAGGTTGGCGAAGCAGAGGCTCCAGGCTGATCCGGGAAGCGCCGGCTGCGGGCCCTGGAACGCCGCCCGCAGCCTTCCACTCCTGCTGGCAGGGGAGGGCATGGGGACGGTTTCCGCGTCCCAGTCCAGACCCGCATTCCGCCAGGAGCGCCAGAGCCGCAGGCAGGACTGGGCATAGGTCGCGAAGCCACGGCCCGGCAGGGCGTCGAAGTGGTGGGCCACCGCGGCCTCGAAGCCCGTGCCGCAGACATTCATGAAGGGTTCGCCGTCCAGCCGCGGCAGGTCCAGGCGCAGCTCCCGGCCTTCCAGCAGGCGGCGCAGCGCGCCCGCGGGTTCCAGGGGCGTGCGGAGCCCCCGCACCAGGCCGTTGCCGCTGCCGCCGGGGATCGCGCCCAGGGGCACCGGGCAGCTCCGGTCGATGAGGGCCTTGGCCGCGTGGTGGATGGTGCCGTCTCCGCCCCACACCAGCAGCGGCCCTTCTGCCGCCTGCGCCTGGGCGATGGCGGGCTCGAAGTCCCAGGGCGGGCCGAAGGGGATGGGTTCCACCCGGTCCCGCAGGTCCTTGGGCAGCGGCCGCAGCAGCGCGTCCGGATCCTTGGACGAGGTGCCCGAGGTGGGGTTGAAGAGGATGGGAAGTCTCATGCCCGGAACCTCAGCGGCGGCGCTTCCAGCCTCAGATCCGCGCCGGTGACGGGGTGCTTCAGGCCCAGCTGCCAGGCGTGGAGCCAGAGGCGGTCGGATGCTGCGCCCCCGTAGAGGGCGTCACCGAGGACGGGCCGGCCCAGGTGGGCCAGGTGGACGCGGATCTGGTGGGTGCGGCCGGTGTGGATGCGGGCCACGACGTAGTGCCCGGGCACGAGGCCTTCGGTTTCCTCCGCCGTGGCGGGGCGGAAGTCCGTGCGGGCGGATTTGGGCTCCATGAGATCGCCTTCGCAGCCGAAGCGGCCGGGATCGGCGCCCCGCAGGCGGCCGATGGGGGCTTCCACGGTGCAGGGCTCCAGCGGCGCGGAGATGCGCGCCAGGTAGAGCTTTTCGAGGTCGCGGGAGGCGAAGGCCTCGGCCAGCCCCTTGTTGGCCTTCGCATCCTTCACGAGCACCAGGAGCCCCGAGGTGCCCTGGTCCAGGCGGTGGTGCAGGAACAGGCTCAGGTCCGGCCGCTGGGTCTTCAGCAGGGCCAGCAGGTCGTGGCGGTCCGTGGCCCAGGTGCCCTGGGTGGCGATCCCCGCGGGCTTGTCCACGGCCAGCAGCCAGGTGTCTTCGAAGACCACGGGAATGGCCGTGGTGGGCACCGGCGGCAGGTCGGGATCAAAGGCCACGCGGATTTCGATGCCGGGCTTCACCAGCTTGCCTGCCACCTTCACCCGCTTGCGGTCCACCTGGACGCCGCCCAGCTTCAGGGCCTCCCGGGCCGCCCGGCGGGACAGGTCCGTGCGCTTGGCGATGAGCTGATCCAGGCGCAGCTCCGCGTCGTCGGGGTTCACGGTAAAGGTCCATTTGCGCAGCGTCATGGTTCCAGACTAACTGGTGCGCCAAATTGCCTCAAAAAACGAGGCAATTTGGCGATGGGTTTGGCATGCTGGGGGTGGAGGCTCCCATGATCCGAATGCTTCGCGTCGGCCTGCTGATGGCCCTGACGATGGCCGCTGTCGCCGCCGACATCCCAGTCTCCGGATTCACGCTGAAGCCCGGCTCCACG
The DNA here is from genome assembly GCA_023701165.1 of Geothrix sp. GTDB lineage: Bacteria > Acidobacteriota > Holophagae > Holophagales > Holophagaceae > Geothrix. The sequence continues at coordinate 1,776 of JAMPXL010000192.1, forward strand.
GCGAAAGCCGCGGCGCTGCGGCTGGTCGCCCCGGCGGAGGGCGCGGAGGCCACGCTGGCCTCGGCCCCCGTGGCGCTGAAGGTGGGGGAGCTGTACCGGGTCAGCGCCACCATTCGCGCCGAGGGTGTCAAGGCCGATGCCCTGGCGCGCTATCCCACGGCCCTGGGCGCCTGCCTCTCCATGGAGAGCTTCCCCTTCACCAACGCGTCGCAGAGCGTGGCCGGCACCACCGAGCGCCGCGTGTCCGTGCTGTTCCTGGCCACGGCCCCGTCGGACCGCGTGCAGCTGCACCTGGGCCGCAACGGCAAGGCCACGGGCGCCGCGGCCTTCAGCGCCGTGACGCTGGAGAAGGTGGAGGACGTCACCGCCTTCATCCCCCTGCAGACCGTGCGCTGGGCTGGGAAGGGCTTCCGCTACGAGATGGGCGGCTGGACCTTCCTCCACATCGAGGGCGCGCCCTACGCCCGGGGCCGCCAGCACGGCGAGCTCATGGCCGATGAGATCGTGCGCTACATGACCAAGCTCGGCGTGCAGAAGAACGCCGCCGATCCGGCGCGGGGCTGGGCGGACCAGCGGCAGATGGCCGACGCCCTCTTCTTCCGCAAGTACGACGTGGAGTTCCTGGAGGAGATGAAGGGCATCGCGGACGGCGCCGGGAAGGCGGGCGCCCAGTTCAAGGGCCGGGCCATCGACCTGCTCGACATCGTGACGCTCAACAGCGCGGTGGACATGAGCTCCCTGCAGGACGGCCTGACCCACGCCGCCCATCCCCTCAGCGGTCGCACCTTCATGACCGGCGACGACGAGATGGAGAAGGGCGGGAAGGGCGACCACTGTTCTTCGTTCGTGGCCACCAAGGGCGCCACCAAGAGCGGCCGGTTCCTCTTCACGCAGATGTTCATGTGGAACGGCTACACGGGCACCGAGTGGAACGTGATGGCGGACGTGGTTCCCGAGAAGGGGCACCGCTTCATCATGCAGACCTTCGCGGGCGGCATCCACAGCGGCACCGACTGGTACCTCAACGCCTCGGGCCTGGTGATGGGCGAGACCACCGTGGGCCAGACGCCCTTCAATCCCGACGGCACCCCCCAGAGCAACCGCATCCGCAAGGCCGCCCAGTACGCCAGCGGCATCGACGAGGCCGCCGCCATCCTCTTCAAGCAGAACAACGGCCTCTACACCAACGACTGGACCATGGCCGACACCAAGACTGACGAGGGCGCCTGCTTCCTGCTGGGCACCGAGAAGACGAAGATGTGGCGCACCGGCACCAAGGGCAAGCCCGCCGACACGCCGGGCAACCACAAGGACTTCATCTGGGCCAACAACAACAACCGGGACCTGGAGGTGCGCAGCGAGTACGGCGCCAATCCCGACAACGCCCCCGCGGACCTCGCCTTCAACACCTGGAACCGCGACATCGCCTTCCAGGAGGCCTTCAAGGCCATGGGCGGGACCGGCTTCGACCTCGACAACGCCACTCGGCTGCTGGCCACCAGCCCCATCAACCGGCCCCACGCCTGCGACGCCAAGCTCACCACCTCGGAGATGGCCGAGAAGCTCGTCTTCATCGCCCACCAGGGCAAGACCACCCTGCGCGAAAAGATGGTGGGCGGCCGCTGGATCGCGGATCTGCCGGGCGCCACGCCGCACCTGACCCATGGGTACACGGCGTTCAGTCCGATCTGGGTGTCTGAGAAGCTCCAGGCCGCGAAAGCGGCCTGGAGTAAGGAAAAGGCAGTGAAGGCGGCGCCCGTTCCGGATGTGGCTGGCGTGAAGGAGGCGTACGGCTTCGAGTCGAAGCTGCTGTGGACAGGAACTGTCAAGCCCGCCTCGGACGCTGAGAACTGGTTCCTCAGCGGCTCCGCGGCCTACTGGCAGCAGATGAAGCACCTGCCCGCCGTTCCCGCCAAGGCCTTCGACACCCAGAGCGCGGCCCTGGCGGACCTCGCCACCCGCCACCTCTGGCTGGACGCCAAGGAAGGCGCCCGGGCGCCCCTGGCCACCACCACGGCCTACGACCGCTACGGCGCCTATCAGATCCCGCGCATCCGCGGCGTCTTCGCCCTCCACCAGCTCCGCCTGCACCTGGGCAACGCCGCCTTCGCCAAGGCCATGCAGGCCGCCCACGGCCGCTTCAACGGCAAGGCCGCCCGCACGGCGGACCTCCTGAAGGCCCTGTCCGAGGGCGCCGGCCGGGACGTGGCCCCCATCCTCAACCCCTGGCTGGAGCGGGCCGACCTTCCGGCGCCCAGGGTCCAGGCCCGGGTGGAGAAGGCCGGTGACGCCTACGAGGTGAAGGTGGAGGTGGACCAGACCGGCTTCGCCTACCC
>JAMPXL010000193.1 GCA_023701165.1 Geothrix sp.
CCCCAGAACTGCTAGCTTAAATAGCATAAGGGGGTTGCGTGGCCAACTGGCGAAGCACGGGATTCGGGGGGGCCGTGATGATGGTCTGGGCCCTGGCGACGGTGCCTCTCACCGTGATCGGGATCCTGGCGGCCATGCCCTTCCTCGGGCCGCGCCGCGCCTTTTTCGCCGTGGGTCCGATGTTCGCCCGCGGCATGGCCTGGTTCTGCCATGTCCCCTTCACCCTCACGGGATGGGAACGGCTGCCCGAGGCCATCCGCGACGGGCGCCAGTCCGTGATCTTCATGTCCAACCACGAAAGCCAGCTGGACCCGCCGGTCCTGGTGGCCGCCCTGCCCGTGCCCGCGGTCTACATCGCCAAGCAGGAGCTGAAATACGTGCCCTTCATCGGCTGGGCCGGCTGGGCTGCGGGAGTGATCTTCATCGACCGCGGCGACCGGGAGCGCGCCATCCAGAGCATCCACGCCGCGGCGCAGCAGATCCGCGGCGGCAAGAACGTGGTGATCTTCCCGGAAGGCACGCGGAACCGCACGGGCCAGATGCTGCCCTTCAAGAAAGGGGGCTTCGCCCTGGCCATGGATGCCGGCGTGCCCATCGTGCCCATGGCCACCCTGGGCGGCCACGAGGTGCTCCCTCCGGGCAGCCTCCGCATCCGGCCCGGCCGCTACGTGGTGGCCGTCGGCGAGCCCGTGGACCCCGCCGCCCATGCGGACCGGGAGTCCCTGATCGCCGCCGTCCGCGGCCGCATCGAAGCCCTCATGGCCGAGGCCCGCGAAGCGGTCTAGCGGAAGACCGGATCCTGCTGCGCCACCCGCCGCTTGCCCGGGTGCAGGCGCTCGGCCAGGTCCACCAGGCTCCTGCCCTCCGCCACCGCCCCCACCTTCGCGGCCACGCGGGCCATGAAGTAGAGGTTCAGGGACAGCACCCGCTTCTCGTTGTGCTTCTTGGCGGCGAGGTCCGAGGCCAGGAGCCGCTTCCGGTAGTCTTCGTACAACGCCAGGGCCCCCACGTTGTCGCCCTCCACGGCCTTCTTCACGCCCGCCAGCAGGAGGGTGCTGGAGTGGTCCGGAGGCCAGGCGCCATCCAGCTCACGGATGTACCCCAGGGCGGCATCCCGGCCCCCCTGGTCCCAGGCCGCGTAGGCCATGAGGCTCCGCAGGACATTGGAGCTGGGGACTTCGCGGAGGCCCGCCTTCAACCGGACCTCGGCTTCCGCCGCCCGGCCCATCCACAGCAGGGAATCCGCGGCGGTGACGTAGGCGTACTCAGCGGCGGGGCGCAGGGCGATGGCCCGGTCCGCATGCTGGAGGGCCGCGGGGAGCTCACCCTGGTTCTGCAGCAGCACGCCGTAGCGGTGGTGGGCCTGCCAGCCTTCGGGGAACAGGCTCAATGACTTCTCGAAGTAGCGCCGGGCCGCCTGGTGGTTGTCCTCCCCCTCCAGCCCGGCGAAGACATCCGCGAGCATGTCGTAGGCCTTGTGGTCCGCCGGATCGAGGCGCACGGCCTGCAGCGCCGAACGGCTGGCGCCCTCCAGGTCCCCCAGCCGCATCAGGATGGAACCGAGGGCCCGGTAGGCCTGGGAGGCGCTGGGATCCAGGGCGATGGCGGTTTCCGCGGCGGCCTTGCCCTGCCGCAGCAGGGACTGGGCCTCGTCGAAGCGTCCCTGGCTCAGGGCCCGGGTCGCGCCCAGCTCGGCCAGCGTCCAGGCGTACTCCGCCCGGGCCGGGGCGTAGTCCGGCTCGATCTCGATGGCGGACTGCAGCAGCGAATTGGCCAGCTGGACCGAGTCCTGGTTGCCGTCCGTGATGACCTGGAGGGCCTTGGTGTAGAGTTCCCGCGTGCGCGGATTCTTGGCCTGGGAGCGGAGCGAACCCGGATCGCTCCCCAGCCCCATCTCCTGGGGGAGCCGCTGCTGCAGCTCATCCTCCAGCTTCAGGAGATCGGCCACGGGCCGGTCCAGCTGGAACTGGTGGCGGGTGGCTCCCCGGGCCACATCCACCACGCGGACGCCCATGCGCAGCTGGCCGCCCACCACCTGGTAGCTGCCCAGCACCAGCAGCTCGGCCTTGAGCTGGCGCCCCAGCTCGCCCAGGGCCTTCGGGGCCCGGCCCGGGGTGTCGCCCAGGTGGTTCATGGCCTCCACCACCCGCAGCCGGTCCACCACCAGGAGGTCCTCGCGGCGCACCAGCCCGTAGGCCATGGCATCCGCGAAGCTGTTGCTCAGCCAGGCGTGTTCCGAATCCGGCTGGAGCTGCTCCAGGGGCAGGATGGCCACCACCCGGCGCCCCTTGGTGAAGTCCTCCCGGGAGGCGCGCCGCGCCTCGCCCAGGCCCGATATCTGGGCGCGGCGGACCAGGAAGGCGCCGAGGGCCGTTCCCGCCACCAGCACCGCCCCCACCGCCGAGGCCAGGATCCACCGGCGCCGGGACCGCTCGAGCTGCGCCACCGACAGACTGAGGTGGGGCACCGTGGCTGTGGGGATGTCCTCGGACAGCCCTGCCGCCAGGGCCTGGAGGCTGGGGAACCGGTCCCTGGGCGCCTTCGCCATCAGGCGATGGATGGCGTCCTGGAGGGTGCGCGGAAGATCCGGCCTCGCCTGGGACAGAGGCCTCGGCTCGTCCCGCGTCACCGCATAGAGCGTGTCCACCAGGCTGCCCTTCAGGAAGGGGTGGGTGGCCGTCGCCAGCTCGTAGAGCACCACGCCCAGGCTGAACTGGTCCGACTGGCCTGTGAGCGGCTGGCCGTTGGCCTGCTCCGGGCTCATGTAGGCGGGGGTCCCCTGGCTGTAGCCCGGCGCCGTGCGCTCCACGAGGGTCATGTGGTGGGAGGTGGCCCCGGGGGGCAGGTCGTCGGCGCCGCGGCGGGCGATGCCGAAATCCAGGATCTTGAGCTGGCCCTCGTGCGTGAGCAGCAGGTTCTCGGGCTTGATGTCGCGGTGGACGATGCCCTTCTGGTGCGCGTGGGACAGGGCCTGGGCCGCCTGCTGGGCCAGGCGGTGCAGCAGCGGGCCCTCGACCGGGCGGCCCACCAGCGCGCGGAGGGTGCGCCCCTCCACCAGCTCCATGGCGATGTAGGGCGTGCCGTCCACCTCGCCCGCGTCGTAGATGTGGGCGATGTTCGGGTGGTTCAGCTGGCAGGCCAGCTTCGCCTCCCCGATGAGGGCCTTGCGCCGCAGATCGTCGGCGTCCTTCAGGATCTTGAGGGCCACCTCCCGCTCGAGGCGCAGGTCCAGCGCCCTCCAGACTTCGCCCATGGCCCCTTCCCCCAGGCGGGTGAGCAGCCGGTAGGAACCGAAATGTGGGGCGTCGGAGGTCAAGCGTGTCCTTACGGAATCCAGGAAAGTATACCTTTCGCCTTACTTGCCCGTTTAGGTATCGGATGGCTTGACCCGATTCTCGAAATGCCGAGAATCAGGCCAGAGGTGCCCCGTGGCCGTGCCGGATCTCGAAACCGCCCTCACCGGCGCCCGCCTGGTGGAAGAGGCCGGTGCCCTGCTCACCCTGGGCGAGGAGCCGGACCGCATGGTGGCCCACGCCTTCGAGCGCCTGGGCCAGCTGGTGCCCTACGACCTGGCCACGATCCTGCTCCGCGAAGGGGACAGCCTGCGGGTGGCCCATGCGGTGGGACCCCTCGCCAGCCCCCAGCTGTCGGAGGCCCTCATCCCCGTCCGGGGGAACCTGCGCCTCCAGCATGCCCTCAAGGCCCGCTCCAAGCCGGCCACCTTCGAGGAGGATGACCCCGGCGAGGACACCTTCCACGGCCTCCTCGACATGCCCCACGGCCACAGCTGCCTGGTGGCCCCGCTCCGCAGCCGCGGCGAGACCTTCGGCCTCATGACCCTGGACGCCATGGTGTGCCGCCAGTACCCCGAGAGCGTGCTGCACCATGTGGGCGTCTTCGCCTCGCTGCTGGCCCTGGGCCTCAAGCAGGCGGAGCATCTGGCGCGGCTGGCGGAGCGGGAGCGCAGCCTGGCGGAGGAAGTCGGCTACTTCCGCGAAGTCCAGCGCCGGGACGTGCTCCAGGAGCCCCTGCGGGCCGAGAGCCCCGCCATGCGCGGCATCCTCGACCAGCTGGGCCAGGTGGCCGCCACCGCCGCCAC
>JAMPXL010000194.1 GCA_023701165.1 Geothrix sp.
CCGGCCTTCGCCCAGGTAGCCCAGGCGCTCCAGGTACTCGGCCACGGTGTACTCGCGCAGCATGCGCTTCAGCACCCGGTCGCTGCCGCTTTGCAGGGGCAGGTGGAGGAAGGGCACCACCTTGGGGTTCGAGACCAGCACCCGCGCCAGGTCCTTCGTGAAGTTCATCGGGTGGCTGGTGGTGAAGCGGATCCACTCCAGGCCTTCGATCTCGGACACCCGCTCCAGCAGGTCCGCGAAGGTGCAGCCGCCGGCGTAGCTGTTCACGTTCTGGCCCAGCAGCTCCACTTCGCGGTAGCCGCGGGCCACCAGGCCCCGCACCTCGGCCAGCACATCTCCGTACGGCCGGTGGCGCTCCGCCCCGCGGGTGGTGGGCACGATGCAGTAGGTGCAGGCGTGGTTGCAGCCCTCCGTGATCGTCACCAGGGCCTTGGCGGTGTCGCGGCGCCGCATGACGGAGGGCGGGAACAGGTGGTTGTCCGGGTACTCGCCCGTGTCCATCACCCGGGCCTTGCCCGCCTGGGCTTCCGCCACCAGCCGGGGCAGCTGCTTCAGGGCCATGGTGCCCAGCACGAAATCGATGTGGGGCGCCCGCTTGAACAGCGCCGCCTGCTCCTGCTGGGCCAGGCAGCCCGTGACGCCCACCAGCAGGGGTCGCCGCTGCTTCTCCTCGCGCAGGCGGCCCAGCTCCGAATAGACCTTGTGCACGGCCTTTTCACGGATGGAGCAGGTGTTCAGCAGGATCAGCTCCGCGTCCCCCGCATCGTCGACGCTTTCGAAGCCTTCGGCCGACAGCAGCCCCGACAGCTTCTCGCCGTCGTGGTCGTTCATCTGGCAGCCCCAGGTCTGGATGTGGAACTTCATGAGCGGCCTCGGTCCTGGGGCTGCTGGATGAAGGGGACCACCCCCCGATCGCACGGCGCCCCGCGCCGCGCTCCCGCTCCCCGGCGTTGCCGGATCGCGGAGGGGGCCCCGTTCTGGCAGCCCCAGGTCTGGATATGAAACTTCATGCGCCCATCCAAACCTTTGATTTTACCCAGAAGGCTGCCGGGACAGCTTCCCTCAGAATGCTGCCCGCAGGCTGAACTGGAGGACCCGGGGCTGCTGGAAGTTGCCGGGGGTGATGGCGGTCCCGACGTTGTTCACCCAGATCATGGGCTGGCGGTTCGTGGCGTTGAGCACATCCGCGGCGGCGCGGAAATCCACGCCGCCCAGGCGCGTCCGCCAGGCCAGGCTGATGTCCAGGTTCATGGCGTGGGGGAGCTCCTGGTCGCCGCGGACGGCGCCCGCCGCCAGCACGGTGTCGCCAGAGGCCCTCACCAGGCGGCTGTACCGCAGCCCCGACCGCCAGAGGAAGGCCACGGAGGCCTCCAGGTTCCAGGGCAGCGCCGCGCTGCCGAAGGCCTTCCAGGCGTGCTTGACCTCCTCGTTCAGCGTCCCGTCGTACGGGGGCAGCCGGTAGTCCTGGCGCAGGCTCGGAATGGCGGCGAAGCCCGTGGTCTTCCCCGTGGCGGTGTTCACGTTGCCCACCTCGGAATTGCCGGTCAGGTCGCCCTGGCTGTAGCTCAGCTGAAGCCGGTGCCCCCCCTCGAAGCTGCGTCGCGCCACCAGGTCGAGGCCACGGAAATCGCGCCTCAGGCCCGGCAGATTGGCGATGACCTTCTTCGTCGCGGACCCCTCGGCCAGGGCGTCCAGCTCGGGCAGGTAGCCGTAGCTGGAGCTGTAGGTGTCGATGAGGTCCCGCACCGCCTTAAGCGTGAACGTGGCCTCCAGCGACCAGTCCCCGATCCAGGGCAGGGTCTGGATGCGCTCGACGCCCAGCTGGTGGAGGTCCGTGCGCGCCGCCCGGAGGTCCGCCACGGCCAGGTTCGCCAGCCCCTGGATCCCGCTGGCCTGCCAGGTCCGCCAGTCGGCGAGGGAGGGGATCCACACCTGCTTCTGGGTTGCCGGCCCGCCGGTGGTGGCGCCGGCGGCGGCGAGGCTGCCGGGGGTGGGGGGGCTGTAGATGCGCCCGGCATAGGCGAAGAACCGGGTCCGTCCCTCTGCCCAGGGTTCCCAGGCCAGCCCCAGGCGCGGGCTCAGGAGGGTCTGTCCGTAGAGGCTCCGTCCATCTTCGGCTTCGAGGCTGGCGCGATCCACCCGGAGGCCCAGGTTGGCGGTCCACCCCACGGCGAAGCCCCAGTCATCCTGTGCGAAGAGGCCCCAGATCCGCTGTTTGAGGGGATGCCCGTACGACGCGGTGTCGGCCAGGGTGCGCTGATAGAGATAGCTCGCCCGCCCTCCCGCGAGCTGGCCGGACACGGGGCTGGCGGTGGCGAGGCTGTCCCCCGCCGAGTAGCCGAAGGTGCTGCCGTGGATGGCCAGCAGGCCCGCCTGGATGGCCGCCAGGTCTCCCGCGGCGGGCCCGGCCCCCCCCGCGGCGCGGTCCAGGTGGGCCAGGCCGAAGGAGGGGCGCTGGAAGACCTTGGTGTACTCGGAGGCCAGCCCCTGGAACCCGCCCTTGACCTGGTGCGCCCCGGCGAAGAGGGCAGCTTCACTGCGCAGGGTGAGGTTCTGGATGCGGTCCAGGCGGTCCTCCGCATAGGCCCCGAAGGTCTCCCCGCCCGGCGCGTCCAGCTGGCCCCGGAAGGGCCCGGCCCCGGGGGTCGCCGGAAACCAGTGGAAGGCCGTGCGGTGCAGGCCCAGGGTGTTCTCCCAGGTCAGCCGCGGCCCGAAGGCGCCCACATGCTTGAGGAGGTAGCTGTCGCCCCCGCGGGTGCGGTTGGGCTGCTGGCCGTCCTTGACGCTGCTGTCGCCGGCGGTGTCGAAGTTCCGCTGGGTGACGGGATCCCCGAAGTAGCTGAACTCGAAGCGGTGGTCCACGCCGGGCAGCCAGGTTAGCTTGAGGAACCGGTAGCTGCGGTCCTCCTCCTGGCTGCGCCGGTGGGGGGCCGTGCCCGGGGGCTGCACGTTCTCAAAGTCCAGGCTCATGAGCTGGCGGTTGAAGGCGCCGAAGAAGAAGAGGCGGTCCTTCACGAGAGGCCCCCCCAGGCTGAGGCCATGCTCGCTGGCATCCGTGGGACGCTCTTCGGGCGTGGTGGCCTTCCCGCCATCGGGTTTCGCGTTCAGGCCGCGGAAGATGCGGCTGAAGTACAGGGCCCCGCGGAACTCATTGCCGCCGCTCTTGGTCACCATGCTGTAGACGCCGCCGGAGGCGAACCCCACCTCGGCCTTGTGGCCACCCGTCGCGAGGGTCTGGCTCTCGAGGACCTCCGACGAGAGGTTCATGCCGAAGCGGCCCGTGGAGCTGAGCCCCGTGGCCATGCCGTCCACCAGGTAGGCGTTGGCGTCGAGCATGGATCCCAGCACCACGGGCTCCGGCTTGCCCGAGGGAGTCACGCCCGGGGCGAGGGCGCTGTGCTCCACATAGCGGCGGGGCGAGAAGGGCAGCCGCGCCAGCTCCTCGGCATTGAAGGCCGTGTGGGCGCTGATGGAGCTGCTTTCCCCCCGCAGCGGCGAGGCCTCCACCGCCACGGTGGCCTGGGCCTCCTCCAGGCGGAGGCGGATCTGCGTCCGCTCATCGGCCTTCAGGCGCAGGAGCTGGCCCTGGAGCCGGTAGGCCCCGGGAACGAGGCCCGCCGCCGAGGCGATGCCCTGGGCATCGGTCTTCAATATGCGCCGCTCGCCACGGTCCAGGGACTCGAGCGTCAGCACGGCCCCGGGCCGCGGCTTGCCGTCACGGCCCAGCACCTCCACCCGCAGGGCTCCGGTGGTTTGCGTGAACGCCGCCGGCGCGGCCCACAGCAGAAGGATCCCGAGGTGCGCCTTCATCCCTGGCGGCCCAGGGCCAGCCGGGGAAGGCGTGCCTGGAGGCACCCGGGGAGCTGCTGGACGGTGATGCCCATCTGGACGCCCATGGCCCGCAGCCAGAGCGAGGACAGGTTCCGGGGGGTGTCCGGGGCGGGCTCAGGCCGCAGGACCGGTGGCAGGGGCGCCTCGGTGATCCAGCGCAGAACCCAGGCTTCAGGGGAGGCCTCGGCTTCCAGGCGGAGGGGGCCGGGCGTGGCCCAGGGAAGGATCTGCCGGGTGAAGATCGCGGCCCAGTCCTGGAGCAGG
>JAMPXL010000195.1 GCA_023701165.1 Geothrix sp.
CCGCTGCCGGAGGTTTCGCAGCCTCCGGCGGGGCAGGCGGGCTTCGGGTCCGTCATCGGGCACCCCCTTTCCTGAGTTGGATCTGTTCGGGGCGGGCGGGCGGCGCCATGGGTTTCACAGGCTTGAAGCGGGGCGTGTGGGGATCGTGGCAATGGACGCAGAGCAGGTACTGCTTGGCCCCGTTCCAGCTGCCGGTCCGCTTGCCGTGGACGCCCACGCGCCAGTCCCGGTGCTTGTCGCCGTGGCACTGGCCGCAGAGCTCGTACGAGGCCGTGAACGCCACCCGCTCCCCGCTGGCCAGCCGCAGCCGGTCGCGGTCCACGGGATCGTGGCAATCCAGGCACCAGCGGCTGGCGGATCCGTGGGCGAGCACGATGTCGCCGTGCATGTCCGTGAGCTCCCGCCGCCGCGTGTCGACCTTCAGGCTCTTCCCGTCATGGCAGGAGGTGCAGGGGAAGATGCCTTCGCTGAAGGGCGGCTTGGGCACCTGGATGTCCTCCTGGGCCGTGGGGCCCTTCGCCCCGGCCGGCTGGGCCGCCGGGGGATTGGCGAAGGCCGCAGGGGCCAGAAGGATCAGCAGGCCTGCCGCCAGCGTGGGTCCTGATGGGAAGCGCATGGGAGGTTCCTTTCGCGAAGCGGGAGGGCCGGGGTTCGGGCCGGTGGGCGGGTGGTCGGGCCTCATGGGGCCTCCTCGTCGGTTTCCGGGCCGTCCTGCGCGGCCCGGCGCTTCAGGAGGCGGGGGGCCGCGATGAGCGTCGTTCCGAAAGCCATGAAGGCCAGAAAGAGGGTCAGGGGGCGGCCCCCGGCCAGATCCTCCAGCAGGAACTTGAGGGCCGTGAGTGCCAGGAGCGGGTAGACCATCCAGCGCAGCTCCAGCACCGGGATCTTCCGCCCCAGCCAGGCCAGGGCGATGGCGAGGGCGGACAGCACGCCGGTGCGCGCCAGGGCGAGACGCGCGGGATCGGGGGCCCCGCCACCACAGCAGGCCCGGATCGCCAGGGCGCCGAGGCCGGCCGCGGCCAGGGCTCCCATGACCAGAATCGCCGGGCGCATGCGGATGGTCACGGGCTCCGGGGGCCTGCGCAGCAGGAACAGCAGCAGGGTGGCCGACAACGCCGCCAGGCTGGCAAGCCCCGCCGGGGGCATGGGCGCGGCGGGCCCCGCGGGATCCGTGAACACGCGGAAGGCCCAGGGGGCCCATCCGGAAACCAGCGCGGACACGGCCAGGTAGAGGCCGCTCTGGAGGACCAGGACCGTCCGGCGGAGGTGGAGCGCCGCCAGCATGGCCGCCAGGCCCAGGATCCCGCTGAGGGTCGAGAACAGGGGCAGCGGCAGGACGATGGGCCCGCCCAGCAGCAGGAAGGTCAGGGCGAGGAAGGTGAAGAAGTTGAAGTTCGCCCGGGTCTCCTCCTGGTCGGCCGCGAAGGGCAGGGCAGCGGCGTAGCAGCCCACGCCCGCCAGCGATACGCCCGCGCCGAGGAGGACGGTTCCCGATCCGGAGGCCAGGGAGACGCGCAGGGCGCCGCCGAAGCCCGCCAGGAGCACCAGGGCCGTCTGGATGACCTCGAAGGCGTTCATCACCCGGCGCCGCTGGAGCATCCGCGCCGCGAAGCTGCCGATGTAGATTCCCGCCAGCGCCAGGGCGAGAAACTGCGCCCAGGCCAGAGAGAGCCCTTGGTAGGCGCCCGGCGGTCCCCCGGGCCAGGCGGCGAGGGTCGTCAGCACCAGCACGCCGGCATCGGCCGCCAGGGCCGTGGGCCAGCGGAGGCCGTGCCAGCGCCTTCCATAGGTGAGCCACAGGGTCCCGGCCCCCAGCGCCAGGAAGGCGGCCACGAAGGGCGCGACCGCCTGGCGGGCGGCCATCACGGCAAAGCCCGAGCCCAACGCCGCCAGGGTGGCGATCCAGAGGGTGGCCTGGAGGTTCCGCCGCCAGGCCACGGCGGCGTGGAGGACCGCCATGGCCAGCAGGGCGGCAGCCGCCCGTTCCGGCGCCAGGATGCCGAAGCGGGTGCTGGATTCCACGATGAGCGGATAGGCGATGAGCACCGAGGCCAGGGCATGGCAGGAGGCATCCAGGGGGCGCTTCGCGCGGTCGGCGAGGATGGCCCAGGCGGCCGCATAGGCGAGCCCCACGGCCACGCCGCCGCCCCGGGGCAGGGTTCCCGCATCCACCAGGGCGCGGATGAGGTAGCCGCCGCCCAGGATGAGGCAGAGCCGCCCTGCGAGCCCCAGGATGCGGACGGGGCCGGGCAGGGCCGGATCGAGGAGGGGGCCCTCCTCTCCGAAGGGCGAGGTCGCGGGCCGGAGCTGGCCTGGGCCTGCCGCGGCCGGGGCCTGGGATTCCAGGGCCCGCACCCGGGTCTCGAGCCCCTGCACCCGCTCCGCCAGCGTGGCGAGGCGGGCCTCAATGCCGGCCGGCAGGGCTTCGCCCGGGGCGGCCTTCAGGGATGGAGCCTGGGCGGTGGACATCGGCCTTCCTCCGGGGAGGTGGGGCGAGCGCTGATAAAGGGGTTGGCTGGGTCCCATGCTCGTCCCGGGCCGGGGGCCGTCAAGTTCAATGAAATCATTCCAAATGATGCATAAAGAAAACAATGAATGGTGTTATCACAGGATGAACCGGGCCGGATGGGCTCTGTGCTTGAGATCCTGGGAAGAAACAGATGACTGCAGGTGTCGGGACCTTCCATGCGACTGGAAGAGCATGTGTCGCTCATCACAGGGGAGGGGGACCTCCGTTAACCTTGAATCCGGAGTTCCCGTGCGCATCTCGAGATCAGCGTTCCTCGTCGCCTGGCTGTTCGCATCGGCCCTGGCGCTGACTGCGCAGGACACGACCGTGGTGCTCCTGCGGCATGCGGAGCGCCAGTCGCTCTTCGATGGGGACTCCCCGCTGACTGATCGGGGGCGCCATCGGGCCGAGGGCCTGGTGCCGCTGCTGGCGGGATTCCACCCCGCAGCGCTCTATGTCTCGGAGCTTCAGCGGACCCGGCTGACCCTGGCTCCCACGGCCGCCCGTCTGGACATGCCGCTCCTGGCGCGGCCCAAGGATGGCAGCGAGGGCCTGGCGGGGGAGATCCTCCGGGACCACCGTGGACGCACGGTGGTCGTCTGCTGGCACCACGACCTCATGAAAAAGGTCGCCCGGGCCCTGGGGGTGAAGGGCCCCGTGCCGTACTGGTCCCTGGATACCTATGACCGTCTATGGATCGTGCGGGTGCCAGCGAAGGGGGAGGCCACGCTGGAGGAGCGGCACTCTTAGCGCCAGCTTCCGCTACGGCGCCCTAGGGCCGCCAGTATTTCCTCCGCCGCCCGGAGGCCGTGGTCCTGGGCCTCCTCGAACAGGGCCAGGCCGCTGAGCTCCGTGTGGGCGAAGTGGATGCCGCCGAAGGGCCTGGAGAGCGCGAGCAGGGCGGGATCCCATAGGAGGCCGGGTTCCGGGCGCACCATGGCGTGGCCCCAGCGCATCACATCCAGACGGGCCACCAGGCCCTCCAGATCGGGGTGGGCGGGGCGGAGGTCGTCCATGATCATCCGCACGCAGGCGGGCCAGTCCAGGGCGCGGAGCCGGGCGCGCTCGGCGTCGCAGTCGGGCCCGGCGAAGGGGCGGTACCAGGTCCAGACCGTGGGCCCGTGGTCCTTCAGGCTCTGGTGGGTGGCCGCCACGTAGCCCAGGGCCTCGCTGTCCCGCAGCACGTTGTCCCAGGCCAGGGGGAAGGTGGGCTCCTTCGGCCGGGCCCGCAGGGTAAGGTTGGCCACCATCCAGGGGGCGTTGCGGATGCGCGCCATGGCGGGGCGGGCGGCGGCCAGTCCCTCGACCACGTGCTTGGCGACGTGCTGCGGGCCCGCGAAGATCACCCGATCCGCCTTCCACCCGACCCGGCGCTGGTTCAGGTGGTCCCAGGCCGTGACGAGGATGCCCTCCTTCGTGTCGCGGATGGCGGTGGCCATGACGCCGCAGCGCAGCCGGTCGCCGCAGACCCGGCGCAGGTGGTCCACGAGGAAGCCGTTGCCTTCGGGCCAGGTGAGCAGAGGCCGGGAATCCTCGCCGGGGCCCTGCTTGCGGGCGGCGAAGTAGAAGA
>JAMPXL010000196.1 GCA_023701165.1 Geothrix sp.
ACGGCCCGCCGGCTGTCGAGCACCACATCGTCGCTGAGCTGGACCTGCACTGGGGCCTCCCGGCTTCCATTGGAACACACGCGGGCCCAGAATCCCGGGAGGGGGACCGGTGCACCACGGGCAGGGCCACTACCTGAAACTCGAAGGATTCGGAGACGCCCGGCGGATCCTGGTCCATGACCCCCCGGGGGCCGAGGGCCGCAGCCTGCCCCTGGTGCTGGCCCTGCATGGCACGGGCGGCTCGGGCCGGCTCATGGCCCTGCTGTCGGGCCTGAGCCGCCTGGCGGACGAGCGGGGATTCCGGGTGGCCTATCCCCAGGCCCTGGGCGAGGTGGGCACCGAGGATCCGGCCCGGGGCGCGGCCTGGAATGCCGGGCCGGGCCTGGGCTGCCCCCTGCATCCGGACGTGGATGACGTGGCCTTCCTCGGCGCGGTGGCGGCGCGCGTGGCCCGCCATGCGCCCATCGATCCCCAGCGCCTCTACGTGGCGGGCTTTTCGAACGGGGCCCGCATGGCCTACCGGATGGCGCTGGAAGCACCCTGGGTGGCGGCCATCGCGGCAGTGGCCGGGGCGCCGGTCTGGGGCGAGGCTCCGGCGCGGGCGGTGCCCACCCTGGCCTTCCACGGGACGGAGGACCAGCACATCCCCTACGGCGGTGGCGTGGGCCCCCAGGGGCGCCGGATCCCGGCCCTGTCTGCCCCCGAGGCCCTGGCCCGATGGGCGGCGCTCATGGGCTGCGGGGAGGGCCCGGTCCGGGATGCCCTGGACTCCCACCATGTGGATCTGTGGTCTGGCGGCGGCTGCGAGGTGGGTCTCTGGACCGTGGCGGGCATGGGCCACGCCTGGCCCGGCGGACGGCCCTACGCGCCGGGCGCCGACCGCCCCGCCATGGACCTTTCCGCCGCGCACCTCATCTGGGCCTTTTTCGAGGCGCACGCCCGGGAGGGGGCGTGAATCTGGACGCGGGCCGCCTTCTGGCGGGGCTGGGAACGGGCCTGTGCGGGGGGGTGCTCTCGGGGCTCTTCGGCGTGGGCGGCGGCATCGTGATGGTGCCCCTGCTGGCGGTGGTGCTTGGCCTGGACCAGCACCGCGCCCAGGGGGCGACCCTGGCGGCCATGCTGCTGCCCACGGGCCTGCCGGCGGTGGTCCAGTACCACCGGCGGGGCATCCACACGAGCCTGCGACTGGTGGGTGTGCTGGTGCTGGCCTTCCTCTTCGGCATCTACGGGGGCGCCCGGGTGGCCAACCACATCCCTTCGGAACCGCTCCGCTGGGGCTACGTGGCCTTCCTCGTCCTGCTGGCGGTCCTGGCCCATGTCCGCCAAGAACCGGCGCCCGTGGACCGGAACCTGGTGCCCCTGGAGCTCTCCCGGGGGCTCTGGCGCGCGGGCCTTCCCATCGGCCTGCTGGCCGGCGTGGTCTCGGG
The DNA here is from genome assembly GCA_023701165.1 of Geothrix sp. Classification (GTDB taxonomy): domain Bacteria; phylum Acidobacteriota; class Holophagae; order Holophagales; family Holophagaceae; genus Geothrix. The sequence continues at coordinate 1,428 of JAMPXL010000196.1, forward strand.
GCTCACGGGTCTGGGCGGTGCCGTGGTGGTGATCCCCCTGCTGGCCTGGCGGTTCCGCATGACGCAGCACGAGGCCCAGCTCACGAGCCTGGCCATGCTGCTGCCTCCCATCGGCCTGCCCGGCGTCTACGTCTATGCGAAGGCTCAGGGCGGCCTTCCCTGGATGGTCATCGTGGGGGTGGCCTTCGGCTTCGCCGCGGGGGCGCTGGCCGGGGCCCGGGTGGCCACCCGCATGCGCGGCGCGAAGCTGAAGCAGATCTATGCGGGGATCGTCCTGCTGATGGCCCTGCTCGTGGCCCTGCGGGGGCGGTAGCCCCTCCGCTTTGCGCTATCCTCGAGACGGAGGTGGCCGTGCCCCTGGATGCCCCGACTCCCCTCTACGTGGGAGAGCGCCTGCGAGACCTGGTCCTGTGCTATGCGGGTCCCTGGGCTTTCCGGCCCTACATGCGGAACCGCGAGGACGCGGACATGCTCTGGCACGCCCGGCAGGGCGTCATCCTGGCCTTTGCCGAATGCACGGTGACGCTGGCCCTGATCATCCTCGGCCTCTTCCCCATCTTCGGCTCGGTGTCCGTGCGCTTCATCCTGCCCCTCTGGCTGCTCTGGTGCCTGGGCATGTCTGTGACCAGCATCCTCCAGGCCACCAAGGGGAAGAAGCACCGCATCCCCGTGATCCACCAGTTCATCGACTACTTGTAGTTCTCCGGGGGGACCGCCCGGCCGCAAGCGGCCTCTGCGTCCCCCCGGGCCCCCGCGCCAAGTGCGGGCGGAGCCCGCATCTGGCGCCTGCCTCTGACCTTTAGAAAGAATCGCTGGGTCCCGCATTCAGGATCAGCATCGCATCGCCGTAGCTGAAGAACCGGTACCGCTCCCGCACAGCCTCGGCATAGGCCGCCTGGGCCAGGTCCAGCCCCAGCAGGGACGAGATCAGCACGAAGAGCGTGCTTTCCGGCAGGTGGAAGTTGGTCAGCAGGTGGTCTGCTGTGCGCAGCCGGTAGCCGGGGGTGATGAAGAGGCGCGTGGCGCCGGTCCGGGCCAGGTGCGAGCCGTCCCAGGCCCCTTCGAGGGTGCGCAGCGAGGTGGTGCCCACGCACAGAACGGGCCGGGAGCGGTCCCGGAGGACGGGCTCGAGGGCTTCTGCCGTGGCTTCGGGGATCTCGAAGCGCTCCTCGTGCATGGCGTGGTCCTCGAGCCGCTCGGCGGTCATGGGCCGGAAGGTCCCCAGGCCCACGTGCAGCCGCACCGGCCGCCAGCTGCAGCCGCGGGCTTCCAGGGCCCGGATGAGGTCCGGCGTGAAGTGGAGGCCGGCGGTGGGCGCCGCCACAGCCTCGCCCTCCCGGGCCGCGAACACCGTCTGGTAGCGGGTCTCGTCCTCGCCTCCGGCCAGGTGCCCGATGTAGGGCGGCAGGGGCAGGCGGCCGATGCGGTCGATCTCGTCCCAGTCGAGGCCGTGATCGGCGTGGACGCGCACGGTGCGCAGGCCCTCGGGCAGGTTGTCCAGGATCTCGATGCGGGCCAGCTCCGCGTGGGTGATGGGATCCACCACGGTGGCCGAGGCGCCGGGCTTCAGCCGGGCGCCGGGCCGCACCATGGCCTCGAAGATTCCGCTCCCCAGGCTGCGGAGCAGCAGGGCCTCGCCCGCGCCGCCGCCGGAGCGCCGCAGGAACAGGCGGGCATGGCGCACCCGCACATCGTTCGGAACACAGAGGCTGCCCGCCGGCACGAGATCCGGAAGGTCGCGGATGGTCCGGTGGGACCAGCTTCCGGTCTTCGCATCGACCACCAGCAGGCGCGCGCCATCCCGGTCGGGGGCAGGGTGCTGCGCGATGAGGTCCTGGGGCAGGTCGAAGTGGAAGTCGGAGCGCCGCATCTCAGGCTTCGGCGAACTGCAGCTTGTGCAGCCGGGCGTACTCGCCACTCCGGGAGAGCAGCTCGTCGTGGGTGCCCTCCTCGACAATGCGGCCCTGCTTCATGGCGCAGATGCGGGTGGCGCGCTGGATGGTGCTGAGGCGGTGGGCGATGACGAGGGTGGTGCGGTCCCGCATGAGGGCTTCGAGGGCCGCCTGCACGGCGCGCTCGCTTTCCGTGTCCAGGGCGCTGGTGGCCTCGTCCAGGAGGAGGATGGGCGGGTCCTGCAGCAGGGCCCGGGCGATGGCGAGGCGCTGGCGCTGGCCGCCGCTGAGGCTCGACCCCGTCTCCGCCAGCGGCGTGTCGTAGCCCTTGGACAGGGACAGGATGAAGTCGTGGGCATGCGCCTTCCGGGCGGCTTCGACGACGGTCTCGCGGCTGGCCTGCATGCCGTAGGCGATGTTGTCGTGCACGGTGTCCATGAAGAGCAGGGTCTCCTGGGTGACGATGCCGATGGCCTTGCGGAGCTCGCGGGGATCGAAGTCGCGGAGGTCCACGCCGTCGAGGGTGATGCGCCCGGCTGTGGGATCGAAGAAGCGGGGCACCAGGTTGACCAGGGTGGTCTTGCCACCCCCGCTGCCACCCACCAGGGCCACGGTCTCGCCCGCCCGGATTTCCAGATCGATGCCGCGCAGGACGGGGTGCTTGTCGTCGTAGGCGAACTCGACGCCCTCGAAGCGCAGCAGCCCGGGCCGGGCCGGCATGGGCCGGGG
>JAMPXL010000197.1 GCA_023701165.1 Geothrix sp.
CCGGGAATTGGGCTTCGTCCCCCACAAGGGCCTGGTGAACGCCATCCTGCGCCGGGCCGCCAAGGACCGCGCCGCCCTGGCCGTCGAACTGGACGCCCTGCCCGCGGCTCTGGACCGCCCCGCCGCGGCGGAACGGGCCCTGAAGGCGGCCCTGGCGCCCCACGGGGCCGAGGCGGACCTGGAGGCGCTGTGGACCCGGCTCCAGGATCCCCCCCGCCCTTCGTTCCGGGTGCTGGAGGGGGACATCCCCGAAGGCCTGGTGCCCGAGGCGGACCTGCCCGGATGCCTCCGCCTCGAAGCGGGCGCCCCCTTCCCCCGCCCCTGGCTGGAGGCGGCCCGGGGCATGGTGCAGGACCGCAGCTCCCAGGCCCTGCTGGCCTATGCCTGGGACCGCCCCGTGGCGCGGATCCTGGACGCCTGCGCGGCCCCCGGCGGCAAGACCACCACCCTGGCCCTGCGCCATCCCGGGGCCGCCCTCACCGCTCTGGAGGTGCATCCCCGGCGGGTGGCCCGCCTGCGCCAGACCCTGGAGCAGCGGGGCATCGCGGCCCAGGTCGTCCATGCGGACGCCGCCGAGTGGCTGGAGCGCAGCGACGCGTCCTTCGACCTCATCCTGCTGGACGCGCCCTGCAGCGGCAGCGGCACCCTGCAGAAGCACCCGGAGTGGCCCTGGCTGGTCCACGGCGACCTGCCGCGCCTGACGGGGCTCCAGCGGCGCCTCCTCACGGCCGCGGCGGAGCGGCTGGCGCCCGGCGGCCTGCTGATCTATGCCGTGTGCTCCTGGCTGCCCGAGGAGGGCGAAGCCCACCGGGACTGGCTGGCGGAGGCCCGGCCGGACCTCCGTCCGGCCCCGGTCTGGCCGGCAGCCCTGGGCGCGGAGGGCGGCCAGGACCCGACGGCCTTCTTCCGCCCCCATCCCCTCCGCTGGGAGGGCGAGGGCTTCCAGGCCTTCGCCTTCACTCGCTAGGCGCTATCGGGCCCGCTTGAAGGCGGGCCGGGTGGGTGCGTTGGCCACAGCCTGGCCCAGGTCGAAGGTGAACTGGGCCTGCTGGACCATGCCGCGGAGGTCCCAGGCGGGGTCGTACTCGTCCGCCACCTGGTGGTACCGCCTGCCGTAGGCGGAGGCCCGGGCCTTCAGGGCCGCGGGGTCAGCACCCAGGTAGTCGCGGCCGCCCCCCACGGACAGGGCGGGCACGCCAGCCTGCACGAAGCTGTAGTGGTCCGAGCGGAAGTAGCCGCCCCCGGCATCCACCCGGGGCGGGGCGATGGTGAGGCCCGAGGCCTTGGCCACTGCCAGGCCCAGGTCGCCCAGGGTGCTCCGGTTGGCGAAGGGCAGGCCGATGTCCCGGGTGGGAGCCACGAAGTTGAGGCTGTCCAGGTTCAGGTTGGCGGCGGTTTTCGCCAGGGGCCAGAGGGGCCGGGCGGCGTAGGCCTTGGAGCCCAGCAGGCCCTGTTCCTCCCCGCAGACGAACAGGAACATCTGGCTGCGCCGGGCGGGGGCGTGGATGGCGGACTGGGCCATGGCCAGCAGGGCCGCGCAGCCGGAGGCGTTGTCCACGGCGCCGTTGTAGGTGCTGTCGCCCGGCTGGCCCGGGTGGGTGTCGGCGGCGCCCGCCTTCCCCAGGTGGTCCCAGTGGGCGGAGTAGACCACGAGTTCGTCCTTCAGCGCGGGGTCCGTGCCGGGCACCACGCCCGCCACGTTGAACTGATCCAGGGTGCGGACGGCGCTGTGGAGGGTGCCCTTCAGGTGCAGGTCGAGGGGCACGGGCCGGAAGTCCCGGCGCTGGGCGGCGGCGCGCAGGGTGTCCAGGTCCTGGCCGCCCTGCTTCACGAGTGACCGGGCGAGGTCTTCCGTGACCCAGCCCTGGAGGGCCGTGCCCGCGGGGGCCTTGGCCAGCTCGAAGCGCTCCAGCTCCCAGCCGTTGCGGACCACGGGCCAGCCGTAGCTGGTCGAGGGGGTGGTGTGCACCAGGAGGATGCCCCGGGCGCCCCGGCGGGCGGCCTCCTCGAGCTTGTAGGTCCAGCGCCCGGCGTAGCTGAGGTCGGGCCCATCGAACAGGCCCGGCTCCCCGGCCGTGGGGGCGGGCTCATTCACGAGCACGAGCAGCACCTTGCCTTTCAGATCCAGGTCCTTGAAGTCGTCCCAGCGGTTCTCCGGGGAGGTGATGCCGAAGCCCGCGAAGACCACGGGGGCATCGAACGTCTGCTCGGCCTGGGCCACGCCGGTTCCGTAGACGATCTCCGAGCCGAAGGCGGGGGTGGCGCAGGCGCCGCCGCCCATGAAGCTGAGGGTGCTGCGGGCCACCAGGGTCTGGAAGCCCAGCAGGGACACGGGCTGGCGGTAGGAGGTGCCCTGGGCGGGCTTCAGCCCCAGGGTCTGGAGCTGCGTCTCCAGGTAGCGCACGGTTAGCTCGGCTCCGCGCTGGCCCGTGCCCCGGCCCTCCAGCAGGTCGTCCGCCAGGAAGGCCAGGTGGGCGCGCAGGGGCGCCTCCTGCACCGGAGGCGGAGGGGCCGCCTGGCTGAGGACGGCTGACGCGGCCAGAAGGGGCAGCAGTACACGCATGAAGGCTCCCAGGGGAGCCTTCAGCATACCTCGCAAGAAGTGGTTTGTTGGACGCTCAGATCTGGCTGGCGCCCGCGGGAAGGCTCACGCCCGCCACGAGGGCGACCTTCGCGTTGGCCAGCAGCTTGCCGCCGGTGCCCGGGCCCACGCCCAGCACGGCCCCCTGGCGGACGCCCGCCTCGGTGGTGGCGACGGTGGGCACCTTGGCGGCGGCCAGGCGCTGGATGAGGAAGGAGGCGGCGCTGGTGCCATCCCCGGCCACCTTGTCCCCGGCCACCAGGACCACGGCATCGGGACGGCGGGCGTTCAGGGTGCTGAGGGCCTTCCCCATGTCCTGCTGGCCCTTCACGTCGATGATGAGGAGCTTCACGCCCGGAAGGGCGCCGGCGATGGCATCCAGGGCGCCCTTGCTGTGGGAGGAGTCGCACACGACGGCCACCGTGGCGGCCTGGGGCCAGTTCTGACGAAGGGCCTTTCCGATGGCGTCGTAGTCGCCGGCCGCGAGGGGAGCGGTGGCGAGCAGGGCGGCGGACAGAAGGGTCACAAGCTTCATGAAGGGAGTCTCCTTGGGCCATCCGGAGGCACCCCGGAACCGGCACTGGGGGACTCATCGGCACGGCCGGGGCCTGCCTTGAATGGTTTAAGGCTTGATAAAATTAAGCTTGATGCGCACGGCCTGGACGATGTGACGGGGGTCTCAGCCCTGTCCCAGCTCAAACTGCACGGCGCCGAGCAGGGCCACGGGGGCCGTGATGGCGCGGAGGATGCTGCGCCCCAGGCTCACAGGCTGCCAGCCCGCGGCCGAGAGGGCGGTGAACTCGCCATCGGTGATGCCTCCCTCGGGGCCGCTGGTGAAGGCCAGGGGTTCCCGGCGCAGGTCCGGGTTGGCCTGTCCCGTGGCCAGCTCATAGGCCACCCACTTCTGGGGGCACTCCCAGGCCGCCAGGACCCCGAAAGGCACGGTGGGCCGCAGTTCCGGCAGGCGGCTGCGATGACTCTGCTCCGCCGCCGACTGGATGATCCGGGCCCAGCGCTCCATGCGGGCCGTGGTCTTGGCGGCATCGAATTCGCTGCGGGCGTAGGCCACGGGTTGGATGAGGGTGGCGCCCAGCTCCACCAAGGGGGGCAGCCATTCGTCGAAGAGGCTCAGCTGGGCGGTCAGGGGCAGGCAGGCCTGGAGGGGGATGGGGGGCTCCCGCTCCTCCCGGAAGGGGGCCACCAGGCGGGCGAGGGCGCGGCCCCGCTCCAGTTCCGCCAGATCCGCCATCCAGGGCTGGTCACCGAGCACCAGCTCCAGGGCGGCGCCGGGCTTCAGGCGCAGGGCCCGCAGGTGCTGGGCCGCTTCGGCGCCCAGGGGCACCACGAGGTTCTCCGCGGCAGGCGCGGGGCCGGGCGGGGCATCCAGGAAGAGGCGGGGGAGGCTCACGGGACCATCATCCCACGGGGCCTTCCATGTCTCGATAAGCTGGATGCTTGGGAGGACCC
>JAMPXL010000198.1 GCA_023701165.1 Geothrix sp.
AACCTGTCGGCCCGCCAGGGCCTGGACCGCGCCCCGGCGAAGACCGGCCACGGCGCCGACTCGGACCTCCTCCTGCGCCTGGACCAGTTCGAGGAGGCCGAGGCCGCGGGCTTCGGCCCCGGCGCCTGCCGGGCCGCGGGTCTGGATGCCGCCGCCGTGCACCGCGCCAGGCGGGCCGTGCAGTCCCTGGCGCGGCTGCTGCCCTCGCCCGCGGAGCCCGCGGACACCGAGACACGCCTGCTGAAAGCCCTGCTCCTGGCCTACCCGGATCGCGTGGGCCAGCTGTCGGCCAACGGCACCTGCGCCTTCGCCGGAGGCGGCGGGGCCAGGCTGGATGGCGCCTCCCGGGTGCGGCGGCCGGGACTCATCCTGGCCCTGGAGGCCGAAGCCATGAAGCAGGGCACGGGCGCCCAGACGCTCATCCGCGTGGCCTCCCGCTGCGAGGCGGACTGGCTGCTGGACGCCTTCCCCGAGCGCCTGGAGGACGTGGACGAGGTGGTGTTCAACGCCTCGGCGGGCCGGGTGGAGCGCCGCACGGAAATCCGCTACGAGGGGCTGAGCCTCGATGTCAGCCGGGGCCCCGCGGATCCGGCTGACCCCCGCGTGGCGGGCCTGCTGGCCCAGGCCCTGCGGGGCCGCCCGCTGGACGAGGGGCCCGCCCGATTCCTGGCCCGCCTGTCCTTCCTTCGCAAGCACCGCCCGGAACTGGACCTGCCGGAGGACCTGCTGGGGCCGCTGCTGGCCGGGGCCTGCGCGGGCCGCACCACCCTGCGCGACGTCCAGGATGTGGATTGGCCCGCAGCCCTGCGGCAGGCCTTTCCCGCCGAGGCCCTGCGCCTGCTCGACGCGTGGGCGCCCGAGACCGTCCAGCTGCCCAAGGGACGGCCCACCAGGGTCCACTACGAGGACGATCCGCCCTGGATCGCCTCGCGGCTCCAGGATTTCTGGGGCCTGAAGAAGACCCCGGCCGTGGCCGGCGGGGCCGTGCCCCTGGTGCTGCACCTGCTGGCCCCGAACATGCGGGCCCTCCAGGTCACCACCGATCTCGCCGGCTTCTGGCAACGGGTCTACAAGGAGCTGCGCCCGGCCCTGTCGCGGCGGTATCCCAAGCATCACTGGCCGGAGTGAGGTCTGGCCTCATCAGAAAGAAAAAAAGATCACCACCAAGGCACCAAGACACCAAGAAAAAAGGCTTTTTTGCAGTTCCTGGTGCCTTGGTGTCTTGGTGGTGAAAGTTTTTCCCTCAACCCCGCAACTCGGCCAGCAGGCTCCGCGCCCCAGCCTCCAGCAGGGTGCCGTCCAGGCCGGTGGCCAGCAGGGTGAAGCCCTGGTCCATGTGGGGCCGCATCTCTCCGGCGGTCAGGCGGAAGATCCCCAGGGGCATGTCCGCTTCCCGGCAGGCCCGGACGATGGAGGCCACGGCATCCAGGAAGGCCGGATGGCTGAACTGCTCAGAGATCCCCAGGCTGGCGCTCAGGTCGTAGGGGCCCACGAACACTGCATCCACGCCGGAAACGCGGGCGATGGCCCCGATGTTCGCCACCGCCTCCTCCGATTCGGCCTGGACCACCACCAGGGCCCGGCCCTGGACCGCCTGCACGACGGCCCCGGCCTGTTCGGCTGTGTCCACGTGGGGCACGATGAGGCCTGCCGGGCCGAGGGCGGCCGCCTCTGAAAGCCCCCCCGGATCCAGGGAGGGCACCCGCAGCAGGCAGGGCACGGCCCCCTTCAGGGCGGCGAGGGTCTTTGAGGTCTCGGCGGGACCGAAGCCGCCGTGCTCGCCATCCAGAAAGAGCCAGTCGAAGCCCTGGCCAGCCAGGCGCACGGCCACCTCGGGCTGGGGAATCTGCACCAGGGTGCCGAGCAGGCGCTCGCCGGCACGGAGATGGTCACGGAAGGCGGACGGGGACATGGGCACCTCCCCGCCAGCTTGAACGGGAACGGGTCCATGGGGAAAGCCTCTTGGGGTACCGTGGAGCCATGCTGACTTTCCGTCCCATCCAGCCCCAGGACGACGCCGCCGTGGCGGCCATCATCCGCCGGGTGATGCCGGAATTCGGGGCGGACGGGCCGGGCTTCGCCCTCCACGATCCCGAGGTGGATCACATGGCTGCGGCCTATTCGGTGCCGGGCGCCGCCTATTTCGTGGTGGCGGATGAGGGCGGACACCTCGTCGGTGGCGGCGGCGTCGCGGCCCTTGAAGGGGGCGAACCCGGCGTCTGCGAGCTGCGGAAAATGTATTTCCTCCCCGAGGCCCGGGGCCGGGGCATGGGCGAGGCCCTGCTGCGCCACTGCCTCGCGGTGGCGAAGGACCTGGGCTACCGCACCTGCTACCTGGAGACCCTCACCGGCATGGATCAGGCCCTGAAGCTCTACGGGAAGCTGGGCTTCCGGCCCCTCTGCGCCCCCCTGGGCCGCACGGGGCACGGCGGCTGCGACCACTGGTTCGCGCGGGAGCTCGGATGATCCTCGGCCTTGGCACGGATCTCACGACCGCCGGGTGACGGAGCAGAGTCCGGGGGACTCTGCGGAGTCGGCCCCCGGCGAGGAGTGAATCATGCAACGACAGGAGCATCCGTGATTGTGGGACTGGGAACGGACCTCTGCCCTCCGAGCCGCTGGCGCCACCTCGTGGACCGCTTCGGGGCCGAAAAGGCCGCGGGGCGGATCCTCCATCCCGAGGAGGCGGCCTACCTGCTGGGGGGCAACCGGGAGCGGCTGCCGGAGCGGCTGGCGGGGCGCTGGGCCCTGCGGGAGGCCTTCGGCAAGGCCCTGGGCACGGGCCTGGACGGCTGGTCCTGGAAGGAGCTGCGCTTCGTGAACGGGCGCCTCTGGGCGGTGGGCGCCCTGGCGGACCTGCTGGCCGCCCGGGGCGTCCAGCGGCTCCACGCCAGCGTGAGCCACGACGGAGACCTGGCCTTGGCCGTGGTCATCCTGGAGAGCTGATCCGGCGGAAACTCAAGGGTCCCCCGTCCAGGCCGATCCCCGGAAGAGGACGACCCGATGGATCCCCTCCAGGCCAAGCACCAGATGACCCTCGCCGAATTCCGGAGCCTCCGGGATTTTATCTATGCAAAATCAGGCATTTTCTTCAGCGAATCTAAGCAATACTTTCTCGAGAATCGCCTCAGCAAGCGGATGGCGGATCTCAAACTGAAAACGTACAGCGATTACCTTTCCATGCTGCAGGGTTTCCAGGGACCGGTGGAGCTGAAGCACCTCTTCGTGGAAATCACCACGAACGAGACCAGCTTCTGGCGCAACCCGCCCCAGATCGAAGCCTTCCAGAACATCGTCCTGCCCGAGGCGGCCCGGCTGGCCCGGGAGCGGGGCCAAAGCCGGCTGCGCATCTGGTCGGCGGCCTGCTCCAGCGGCGAGGAGCCCTACACCCTGGCCATGATCTGCCAGGACCTGAAGGATTCGGCCCTCCGCGGGCTGTCCGTGGAGATCCTGGGCACGGACATCAGCGAGAAGGTGCTGGCCCAGGCCGGGGATGCCGTCTACAACAGCTACACCCTGCGGAACCTGACGCCGGAGCAGCTCCTGCGGCACTTCGTCCCCCTGGGGAAGGACCTGTTCCAGGTGAAGCCGGAAATCCGGCGGTTCGTCAGCCTCAGGAACTTCAACCTGGTGGATTACCCCGCCTACCGCCAGCTGGGGACGTTCGATGTGATCTTCTGCCGCAACGTGCTCATCTACTTCGATGAGGCCGTGAAGGCCCAGGTGCTGAAGGGATTCCACGACCTGCTCCATTCCAGGGCCCATCTGCTGGTCGGCCACAGCGAAAGCATCCATGCTTTCAACACGGGATTCGAGCTGCTGCACTTCAGCAAGGCCATGGGATATCGGAAAAGGACCTGAGCGGTTAGGAGCGGAACATGCCCATCACCCCCCAAGAACTCATCGCGAACCTCGGAGACCTGCCACCCCTGCCCCAGGTGGCCACCCAGGTGCTGCGGGTGTCTGCCGATCCGGATGCCACGGCGGAGGACCTCCGCAAGGTCATCTCCATGGATCAGGCCCTCACCA
>JAMPXL010000199.1 GCA_023701165.1 Geothrix sp.
CGGCGAAGGCGTCTATGAGGCCACCACCGCGCTGCTGCCGGAGGGCCGCTTCATCACGCGCCGGGAAAGCCCCACGGAAGCGCCGAACTACGTGCTCCACGGGAAGGAGACCCGGGCCCTGACAGCCTTCAAGGATCCCCTCCCCGAACTGCGGAAGATCCGGAAGCAGCTGGTGAAGTACACCCGGCCCGATGGCGTGGCCCTCAGCTTCACGATGTACCTGCCGCCCGACTACCAGGCCGGCGAGCGCCGCCCCGCCGTGGTCTGGGCCTACCCCCTGGAGTTCACGGACGCGGCCACCGCGGGCCAGGTGAGCGGATCCACGAACCGCTTCACCACCCTCGGCGGCATGTCCCACCTGTTCTTCCTCCTGTCGGGCTACGTGGTGCTGGACGGCGCCACCATGCCCGTGGTGGGCGATCCCAAGACCGTGAACGACACCTTCCTCGACCAGGTGGTGGCCAGCGCCCAGGCCGCCATCGACAAGGCCAGCGAGCTGGGCGTCATCGACCCCAAGCGCGTGGGCGTGGGCGGCCACAGCTACGGCGCCTTCATGACCGCCAACCTGCTGGCCCACTCAAACCTGTTCAGGGCCGGCATCGCCCGCAGCGGCGCCTACAACCGGACGCTGACCCCCTTCGGCTTCCAGAGCGAGCGGCGCACGCTGTGGGAGGCGCCGGACATGTACCTGAAGGTGTCGCCCTTCATGGCCGCGAACAAGTTCAACGCGCCCATCCTCCTCATCCACGGCGAGGCGGACAACAACCAGGGCACCTTCCCCATCCAGAGCGAGCGCCTCTACATGGCCCTCAAGGGCAATGGGCAGACCGTCCGCTACGTCACCCTGCCCCACGAGTCCCACGGCTACATCGCCCGCGAATCCGTGGAACACACCCTGTGGGAGATGATCCGCTGGTTCGACAAGCACCTGAAGTAAAGATCCTTGAAACAACATCTTATGACGTTGATCACATCGTGGTCATCCATACCCAAGCGCCGCGTTGCCCCGGCCGATCCGCAGAATAGGCCCCCATATGCGGGGGCCCATTCACTCCAGGGAGCACAGCATGGCGTACATGGAATGGCGCGCGGGACTGGATGTCGGCCACGCGAAGATCGATTCAGAACATCGCTCCCTGGTGGAGGCCCTGAACCGCCTGCATGCGGCCATGAAACAGGGCAAGGGGAAGGATGAGATCGAGAAGACCCTCCTCTTCCTGAAGGACTACACGGTGGAGCACTTCAAGGGCGAGGAACGCCTCATGATGGTCCACCGCTACCCCGGCACCGACAAGCACTGCGCCATCCACGCGGATCTGGTGAAGGAGGTCGCCACGCTCATCACCAACTACCAGAGCGGCAAGACCCCCCTCACCTCCGCCGTCTTCGACTTCCTGGAGGACTGGCTGGTGAAGCACATCCAGGGCGAGGACAAGGCCCTGGGCGAATTCCTGAGGGGCAAGGGCGCCGTAGCCTAGCGGCTATTCCAGCACCGCCCCGCTGTCCGGCCAGCGCGTCGCATCCGCCGCGCCCTGGGCGATCCCGTGTTTCACGAGGATCACCTGGGCGCAGCCCTGCTTCGGCACCTCCTTGAGGGCGTGGCCCAGGGCCGTCAGCGCGTCCCGGGTGGGGGCGGGCAGTCCGGCTTCCACCTGGATGCGGTCCGGCAGCCACTGGTGGTGGAAGCGGGGCGCATCCACCGCGGCCTGCGCCTCCTGGCCGAAGTCCACCACCTGGAGGATGGTGTTCAGCACCGTGCTGGGGATGGTGCGGCCGCCGGGGCTGCCGCTCACCATGAACACCGCGCCCTCCTTCACGAGGATCACCGGGCACATGCTGGAGAGGGGCCGCTTCCCGGGCTGGGCCAGGTTCGGCGCCGTGCCGATGTGGCCCGTGGCGTCCGTCAGGCCGGGCGCGGCGTTGAAGTCCCCCAGCTCGTTGTTCAGCAGGAAGCCCGCCCCGGGCACGATGCGCCCCAGGCCATAGCTCTCCTCCAGCGTGTAGGTGAGGCTCACGGCGTTACCCTTCCCGTCGACCACGGACAGGTGCGTGGTATCGGGGCGGTCCCTGGGCCAGGTGAAGCGGTCCGGCGCCGAGACGGAAGCGCGGTCCAGCCGGATCGTGGCGCGCAGGTCGGCCGCGTAGGCCTTCGACACCAGCCGGTCGAGGGGGATCTCCGCGTTGAAGGCGGGATCCCCGATGAACTGGGCCCGGTCCGCGAAGGCGCGGCGCAGGGCCTCCGAAGCCAGGTGGATGGCCCGGGGCGATCCGGCCCCGGCGGCCTTCAGGTCGCAGCCCTCGAGGATGTTCAAGGCCTGGATCAGCACCTGGCCCCCGGAGCTGGGGGGCGGCGCCGCCAGGAGCTCCAGGCCCCGGTAGGTGCCATGCAGCGGCTCCCGCAGCACGGGCTCGTAGGCGCGGAGGTCCGCCGCCGTGATCAGGCCGCCGTTCGCGTCCATGTCGCGGGCGATGAGCCGGGCCGTTTCGCCGCGGTAGAAGTCACGCCAGTCCTTGGCCAGCCGCGCCAGCGTGCGGGCCAGGTCCCGCTGCACCAGCCGGTCTCCCGCGCGCAGGGGCCCGCCCTTCCGGCTGAACTGCGCCAGGGTGGGGGCGTGCTTCTGGAAGACCGGCAGCTGCCGCGCCAGGCTGGCCGCCTGGTTCTCCGTGAGGACAAAGCCATCGCGGGCCAGCCGGATGGCGGGCCGCAGCAGCCGCGCCCAGGGAAGGCGGCCCTCCCGATGCCAGGCCCGCCGCAGCCCCGCCACCGTGCCCGGCACGCCCACGGAGGCCAGGCTGCCGTGGTGCCGCGTCTCGTCGTAGGTTCCGTCTGCCTTCAGCCACATGCGGGGTTGGGCCGCCCGGGGTGCCGTCTCCCGGAAATCGATGAAGGAAGCCTGGCCCCCGGCAGCCCGCGACAGCAGGAAGCCGCCCCCGCCCAGGTTGCCCGCGGCGGGATGCACCACGGCCAGGGCAAAGGCCGTGGCCACGGCGGCATCCACGGCGGAACCGCCTTCGCGCAGCATCTGGGCCCCGGCCTCGGAGGCCAGGCGCTCCTGGCTCACCACCACGCCCCGGGGGGATTGGGCGAAGGCCGGCATGAGGCAGGCGGCCAGCAGCAGGGCACGAAGGCGCATGGAAGCTCCCGGAGAGGACGTGTCCTAGAGTCTGTCATCCTTGAGCCATGTCCCGCAGCGCCGCCCTTCCCGGCTCCACCTCCCAGCCCTTTCGCGAGGAACTGGCCAACAGCCTCACTCATGGCCTGGGCACGGCCCTGGCCATCGCGGCGCTGGTGGTGATGGTGGTCGCCGCGGCCCAGCGGGGCAGCGCCCGGGATGTGGTGGGCGCCGCCATCTTCGGCTCCATGCTGATCCTGCTCTACCTCATGTCCACGCTGTACCACGCCTTCCGCGGCCCCCGCGTGAAGCTGGTCTTCAAGGTCTTCGACCACTCGGCCATCTTCCTGCTCATCGCCGGGACCTACACGCCCTTCTGCCTCTCGGCCCTGGGCCGGATCAGCCCGGCCTGGGGCTGGACCGTGTTCGGCCTGGTGTGGGGCCTCGCCGCGCTGGGCATCACCTTCAAGGCCGTCTACTACGGCCGGATCGCCAAGTCGGCCCTGCGCCCGCCCCCCGTGGACCACCTGCACACGCCGGCCGTCACGCCCGTGGATCCTGCCTTCGTCCGGCGCATGGGCTGGATCTCCACGGCCATCTACCTGCTCATGGGCTGGCTCATCATCATCGCCGCCGGGCCCCTGGGACGCTCCCTCTCCACCCATGGCCTCTACTGGCTCTTCGGCGGCGCGGCCTTCTACAGCCTGGGGGCCCTCGTCTACAGCCTGAGGAAGCTGCCCTACCACCACGCCCTCTGGCACCTCTTCGTGATGGCCGCCAGCGCCTGCCACGTGTTCGCCGTGCTGTTCCACGTGATCCCGAAGCCCTGATTCAGCGCGAAGCCACCAGGACGAGGTCCTGCGACGCCGGGCTCCAGGGGTCGCCGGTCATGCCGCCCAGCGCCTCGCGCA
>JAMPXL010000200.1 GCA_023701165.1 Geothrix sp.
CCTGGCAGAAGGATGGAAAGGCCGAGTTCGAGCACGACCTCTCGGGCCAGACCTTCGTCATCCGCCTGAGCCGCTACATGGAGGCCCCGCTCATCATCGCGGAGCACCAGGGCCCGGCCCGCCCGCAGCTCAAGGTCAGCCCGGCGCCTGCGACCACGCCAACGCCAGCGCCAGCCCCAGCGGCCATGGCGGCGGCCGTTCCCGCGCCCAAGGCAGCGCCTGTGGCTCCCGTCCCCCAGGTGCCCAGGCCGGACCGCAGCCAGGGCCATCCCCTGGCCGAGCGGCTCTTCTCTGCCCTGCTGGCCCAGCAGGGTTCAGACCTGCACTGCACGTCCCTGGAACCGCCCCTGGCCCGCGTCCATGGCGACATGAAGGAGCTGGAGGGATTCGGCCCGCTGCAACCAGCCACCCTGCTGGAGATGATGGAGGCCGTGGCCACCCCCACCGGCTGGCAGCACTTCCAGGAACGCCACGATGCGGACTTCGCCTATGCCTACGAGGCCGGCGGCTGCCGCCTCCGGGTGAACTACTTCATGGACCGGGTCGGGCCCGGCCTGGTCTGCCGCGTCATCCCCAACGCCATCCCCGACCCGGACAAGCTGGGCCTGCCTGATCCCGTCCGCCGCCTCTGCGATCTCGCCAAGGGCCTGGTGCTCGTGACGGGCCCCACGGGCAGCGGCAAGTCCACCACCCTGGCCGCCATCCTCGACCTGGCCAACCAGAAGCGGCGGGACCACATCCTCACCATCGAGGATCCCATCGAGTTCGTGCATCCCCGCAAGGGCTGCCTGGTGAACCAGCGCGAGGTGGGCGCCCACACGGACAGCTTCAAGAACGGCCTGCGGGCCGCCCTGCGCGAGGATCCCGACATCGTGATGGTGGGCGAGATGCGCGACCTCGAGACCATCGCCATCGCCCTGGAGACGGCCATCACGGGCCACCTGGTCTTCGGCACCCTGCACACCAGCAGCGCCATCGGCACCATCGACCGCATCGTCGACCAGTTCCCGGCGGACCGGCAGCAGCAGATCCGGGTGATGCTGGCGGACGCGCTGAAGTGCGTGGTGAGCCAGACTCTGCTCAAGAAGATCGGCGGCGGCCGCATCGCCGCCCTGGAGACCCTCTTCATCAGCCCCGCCATCGCCAACCTCATCCGCGAGGGCAAGAACTTCCAGATCCCCAGCGCCATGCAGACTGGCCGCAGCTACGGCCAGAGGCTCATGAATGACGCCCTGGTGGAACTCATCAAGGACAAGAAGGTGGAGCCCATGGAGGCCTACCTCAAGTGCCCCGACAAGGAGAGCTTCATCGCGGCCTGCAAGCGGGCGGGCATCCCCTTCGACCTGCGGCTGGGAGAAGTCGAAAGCTAGCCCGGCGGCCGGGAGCCGGCCATCACTTGCTGCGCGACAGCAGGGCTTCGGGAATCTCGCGCAGCAGGGCGCCGGTGGCGGCCTCGCCCTGCACATCGGCCAGGCGGGCCACGGCATTCTCCGAGGCGGTCCTCGCCAGGTTCCGGGTCTCGGAAAGGGCGTCGTGCCGATCGATGAGGGCGCGCAGCCTGGCTTCCTCGTTTTCGGGAATGGGCACTTCCTCGCCCCGGTCCCAGATGGTGCGGATGAGCTCGCGCGTTTCGTCCGGCGCCTTCTCAAGGAGGGTGAGCATGGGCAGGGTGAGCTTGCCCTCCCGCAGGTCACTGAAGGCCGGCTTGCCCAGCTGCTCGCTGGTGGCGGTGTAGTCCAGCAGGTCGTCCACCAGCTGGAAGGCGCGCCCCACCTCCAGGCCGTACTGGCGCATGGCGACGCATTCGTCCTGGCTCCGGCCGGTGAGGACAGCGCCCGTCTCGGTGCAGCCGCTGAACAGCAACGCGGTCTTCCGCTCCTGGATGTCGAAGTAGTCCTTGCGGCTGGTGTCCAGCTTGAAGAGCACATCGTTCTGGATGAGCTCGCCCTCGATCATGCGGGTGGTCACTTCCGCGAAGATCTCCATCATCCGCCAGCTGCGCCCGGCAATGGCCTCGTTCATGGCCACCAGGTAGAGCAAGTCCCCAAAGAGCACCGTCAGGGTGTTGCCCCACAGCCGGTTGAGGGTGGGCATGCCCCGCCGGAGCTGGGCGTGGTCGATGACATCGTCGTGAACGAGGGTGGCCGTATGGATCAGCTCGAAGACCGCCCCGAAACGCACGTCCTCCTCATTGGACACGCCGCAGAACCGCGAGGCCAGCATCACCAGGGCCGGCCGCAGGCGCTTCCCCTGCCCTCCGCGGACATGGTCCGCCAGCTTCTGGACCACCTCCACATCGCTCTGCAGGATGCGCTGCAGCTCCGCCTCCACCCCGGCCAGCTTCGGGGCGATGGGAAGGAAGTAGCGGGAGAGGTCGAGTCGGCTCAACGAAGAACTCCTAGCCCCGGTAGTTGGTGAACTGCAGGTCCAGCCCCTGATCGTCCTTCTTGAACAGGGCGATGACTTCCTGCAAGTCGTCCCGGCTCTTGCCGCTGACGCGGAGCTGGTCGCCCTGGATGCTGGCCTGGACCTTGATCTTCGCGTCCTTGACGGCCTTGATGAGGCCCTTGGCCTTGTCCACGGGGATGCCCTGGTGGATGGTGACGTCCTGGCGGACCGTGCCCTTGGAGGCGGGCTCGATCTTGCCGTATTCCATGCTGCGGATGCTCACCCCCCGCTTGTGGAGCTTGGTCTGGAGCACGTCGATGACGGCCTTCAGCTTCACCTCATCGTCGCTGGTGAGCACCAGGATCTTGTCGTCCTTGAGCTCGATCTTGGAGACCGATCCCTTGAAGTCATAGCGCTGGCCGATCTCCTTCATGGCCTGGGACACGGCGTTCTTCACCTCGTCCAGGTCCACCTTGCAGACGACATCAAACGAACATTCGCTGGCCATGGGCACTCCTCATGCGGATCCAGCCTCCAGACTAGCGCCTTGGTTGAGTCCAGGAAAAGGCAGAGACAGGATTGAATCCTTTTAATCCTGTCTCCGTTTTCCGCCGGAGCCCTCCAGCCGTTGACGCAGCCCCGGCCAGCCCTCCCACAGGCTCAGCAGCTGGAAGGCGGACAGCACCAGGGCGTGGTGGACCTCCCCGCAACGCATGCGGGCCTGCCATTCGGGCCAGGCGCAGGCCCAGACCTGCAGTTCCTCGGCGGGATCCAGCTCCAGCGTCCCCTCCGCGCGGCAGTCCAGAGCCAGGAAACTATGGCAGCGGTTGTTCTGCGTGGCCGGGTTGGGCGTACAGGAACCCAGGGCCACCCAGTGGTCCGCGCTGAACCCCGTCTCCTCCCGCAGCTCCCGCCGGGCGGAGGCCTCCGGCGCCTCGCCCGGATCGCAGCCCCCGCCCGGGATCTCCAGCGTGGGGGCGTCGATGCCGTGGCGGAACTGTTCCACCACCAGCAGGTCGCCCTCCCGGGTGAAAGCCACCACATTCACCCAGTCGGGCCCCTGGAGCCGGTAGAAGTCATGCTGGCGGCCCGAGTGGGGGCTCCGGCGCCGGGCCACGATCTGGCGGAAGAGCCGCGAGTCCTGCCGCACGCTTTCGGACTCCTGGGTCCAGGCGGCCGCAGGATTGAAGCCCTCCGGGTGGCAGTGCAGCAGCCGCATCAGTACCTCGGAATGGAGGGATCCAGGCGGCTGTAGGCGTCGATGCCGCCGGCAAGGTGCGCGATGTCCCCGAATCCAGCGCCCTGGAGGAACCGCAGGGCATGGAGGCTGCGGCTGCCGTGGTGGCAGTAGGCCGCCACGGGCCGGGAGGGATCCAGCTCGCCCGCCCGGGAGGCCAGCTCACCCAGGGGGATGAGGACGGCACCGGGGATGCGCGCCAGATCGTATTCCCAGCGCTCCCGGACATCCAGGCGCTGCACGGCTTCCGGGAGGTCCCGGTAGGTTTCCGCGGACAGGTGCATGCCGTTCTCAAACACGCTGAGCCTCCCCCTGGCCGAGCACGCGGCTGCAGATGTGGTGGGTGATGACATCCAGGGCCGTGCGGTTCTCCACG
>JAMPXL010000201.1 GCA_023701165.1 Geothrix sp.
GGATCTCCAGGGCGACCACGTCCTTGCCGCCCAGACGGGCGAGGCTGCGCCGCTCCTTGATCCCGTCCACCACCGTGGCGACTTCCTGCAGCTCGATGGGGCGCCCGGCCTTGTTGCCCACGATCACATGGTTGAAATCCGCCACGGACCTGGCCTTGGCATCCACCTTCACGGACACCTCGCGGCTGCCCTGGAGCAGGTTGCCGCTGGGGATGGCCAGGGTATCGCCGGCCAGGGCGTTCTTCACGGCCTGGAGCGAAAGTCCCTGGGCTTCGAGCTTCTGGGCGTCGATCTGGATGAGGATCTCGCGGGTGCTGCCGCCCACGGGGTCCACCTTGCCCACGCCCTGGATGTTCTCGATGCGCCGCTTGAGGAAGTCCTCGGCGATGCGGGTCAGCTCGCGGTCGTCCATGCCGGCGTGCCTGGCGTCCGGCTTCACCACCAGGGAGAGCACCGGAAGCTGGGCCGGATCGAACTTGGAGATGACGGGTTCCTCGATGTTGCCGGGGAGGTTCCGCCGGATCTGGCCGATCTTGGTGCGCACGTCGTTGAGCGCGTTGTCCACGTTGCGGCCCAGGTGGAACTGGATCACCAGGGTGCCGAGGCCCTCCTGGCTGGTGGAGCTGATCTCCTTGATCTTCTCGATGGGATTGACGGCCTCCTCGATCTTCCGCACCACGTCCTGCTTGACGGACTCGGGGCTGGCGCCGGGGTAGATGACCGAAACCGTGACGGTGGGGATGTCGGTATTGGGGTACTGGTCGATGCCCAGGGTCTTCACGGAGAAGAGGCCGAGCACCACGAGGGCCAGCATGATGCAGACGGTGAAGACGGGCCGGCGGATGGAGAGGTCAGACAGGAACATGGTTCACTTCCCCCCTGCGGCGAGGCCGCCATTCGGGCTGGTTGGGGCGGCGCCGCTGATCACGCGCAGGCGGCTGCCCTCGCCCACCAGGTCCTTGCCGCTGTCGATGACCTGGACGCCGAGGCCCAGGCCGCTGACCGGACGGAAGCCATCCTGTTCCGGCCCCAGGGCCACCTTCCGGCGGCGGGCCACGCCCGCTTCGGAGACGAAGATCTCCGCATCGCGGTCCTGGGCCTTCAGCAGGGTGGCCGGGAGGGCCGCGCTTCTGGTTTCGCCTTCACCGAGGATGACCCCCTCCACGAAGAGGCCGCCCTTGAGCAGGCCCTCCGGATTGGGAACCTCTACGCGCACGCGCAGGGTGCGGCCGTCCTGGGAGAGGCTGGGGCTCACCTGGGTGACGCGGCCCTCCACGGGACGGTCCAGCCCGATGGCCCGGAAGGTGGCCCGCTGTCCGGCCTTCACCTGGGCCATGGCTTCGGTGGGGAGGTCCGCGCGAATCTCCAGCTTGCGGTTGTCCACCACCTCGAAGGCCGTCTGGCCGGGGTTCAGCATCTCGCCGGGCTGCACGGCGCGGCGGGCCACCTGCCCCGCGAAGGGCGCCACGAGCCGGGCCTTGCGCAGCCGCAGCCGGGCCAGGCCCAGGTTGCTTTCGGCGGCCTGGGCCGCGGCCTTCGTGGCGTGGTAGACCGTCTCGGCCTGCTGGGCCGCCTGCCGGGTGATGCTCCGCTTTTCCAGCAGCGCCACGGCGCGGTCGTTGTCGCGCTGGGCCTGGAGCGCCTGGGCCCTGGTCTGGGCCAGCTGGGCCTCGGCGGCCTGGACCCCCAGCAGGTAGTCGTCCTCATCCTGGGCCCCCAGCAGGGCGCCGGCGGCGACGGTGTCGCCCTCCTGCACGGCCACGCGGGTCACGCGGCCCGTCACTTCGGCCTTCAGTTCGGCGCGGTTCACCGCCAGCAGCGTGCCAGTGAAGGCCACGGCGGAACGGAAGCTGCGCTCCTGGACGGGAACCAGGGTGACGGCCACGGTGCTTTCGGATTTCACGGCGGCCTGGTGATCGAGTTCCGTGTTGCGCTTGACGCGGTGGTAGCTGGCGGCCCCGGCGATCACGACGACGGGCAGGGCGATGTAGAGGAGAAGGGTTTTGCGGTTCATGATCAGCTCCAAGAAGGTCGTCGATATCAAAGCGGGGGCAGGCCCAGGGCGCGGCGCTGGGTGAAGCGCGCGGCCCAGAGGCCCAGCTCGGCGCGGCGGCGCTGGCTTTCGGCCTGGCGCTCCGCGCGCTCCGCCTGGAGGAGGTCGAGGGAGGTGATGAGCCCCTGGTCGAAGGATTCGCGGCTCATGCGCAGCGCCTCCGCCGTGGCGTCGTGGGCCCGGCGGGCGGCCTCGTTCAGGGCGGTGGCCTTTTCGAGGTCCCGGTCCGCGCTGCTCTGCTCGATGGCGATGGACCGCTCACGGTCCACGCGCATCTGCTTCACCTGCTCCAGCTGCGCCGTGTTCTGGGCCCGCTTGCCCGAGCTGCGCAGCCCGTCGAAGATGGGGAACTTCATGGTGACGCTCACCTTCCAGGTGTCGTAGGGCTCCTTGAAGAGGTTGTCCGTCTTGCCCGCCTGGTAGCCGTAGCTGGCGCTGAGGTCGAACTTCGGGCGCAGGTCCGAGGTGATGATCTTCGCGTTGGCCCGGTACATGGCCTCCTGCTGCTGGAGCTGGGCCAGCTCGCTGCGCTGGGCGCCCGCGGGCCGGGCCCCGGCCTCCGGCAGGCCCAGGGGCGCCAGGAGGACCGGCGTCTTCGGATCCAGGCCCAGCTGGCCATTCAGCACCTCCATGGCCCGCTTCACCTGGGCCTCCGCCTGGAGCGCCTCGGGGATCACCGCCAGCAGTTCGCTTTCCGCCCGCAGACGGTCCAGCTCCGTGGCGGACTGGGACTCCAGCCGGGCCTTCACGTCGGATACGAACTGCTCGGCGGTCTTCCGGCGCGCCTCCACGACTTCCAGTTCCGCCTGGGCCGCCAGCACGGCCAGGTAGGCCCCGGCCACGCCATGGAGGACGTCCAATTCGGACGTGGTGAACGCCAGGGCGGCCTCCTGCTCGCCCATCTTGGCGATGTCCACGGCCGTGCCCAGCTTGCCCCAGTAGAAGAGGGGCTGCACCAGGTTGGCCTGGCCGGTGTAGATGCTGCGGGCGCCCACCAGGGAGGAGGGCGACAGGCCGAAGGCCGCGGCGCTGTCCGCGAAGCCGCTGTTGAGGATGGAGACATCCCGCGCGCGGGTGAAATCGCCCACCAGCGTCAGCTGGGGCAGCGCATCGGCGCGGGTGGTGGTGATGAGGCCGCGGCGCTCCTCCACGCGGGCCTTGGCCGCGCGCAGCATGGCGTTCTCGGACCGGGCGCGGGACAGGGCCCCCGAGAGATCCAGCGCGAGGGGGGCATGCGGCGTTTCTGCGGGTGCTGGAGCCTGGAGGGCGGGCGGAGAGAGCAGGAGCATGTCAGGTCCTTGGCTGCAGGCAGGCTTCGGGGAGGCCGAGCCCACGGAGGCTGAAGTCGGTGAAGTGCTGGATGAGCACCGAGAGGTCTTCCGGGTAGTTGGGATTCCCGCGGATGAGCCGGACGATTCCCAGGGAATTGCGGAAATAGAGCATCTGCCCCTGGATGCTCAGGCCCATGTTCAGGAGTTCGTCCGTGGACAGGTCCGGGCGGAGCACCTGGAGGCAGTGCATCAGGTGCTCGACGTGGGGCCGGATCTGCTCCATGAGCAGGGCGGAGGAGGCCGGCCGGGGGGCCTGCATCTCCCGGGCCATGAGCGCCATGGCCGCCTCTTCCACAGGATCGGACCGGTGGTCGCAGGCCATCAGGTCCACCATGAAGGCCCGGATGTGTTCCTTCAGCCCCTGGAGGGCATCCTCGCGGGCCCCCGGGCCCTCGACCCGGGGCCGCTGGGCAAGTTCGGCCACATGGCAGGCTTTCCGGTTGAAGATGTACTTGAGAGCCTCCAGGTAGAGGCCCTCCTTGCCGCAGAAGTGGTAGGTCACCAGGGCCGAGTTGGCGTTGGCCCCCTTGGCGATCTCCCGGATGCCCGCCCCGTCGAATCCCTTGGCCGCAAAGTGGAGGATGGCCGATTCGAGGAGTCGGGTCCGGGTGTCCTGA
>JAMPXL010000202.1 GCA_023701165.1 Geothrix sp.
CTGGTGGGCCTGGGTTGGATTCCATGTCTTCGTGTTTCTCATGCTCGCCCTGGACCTGGGCGTCTTCAACCGCAAGATCCATGCCCCCACCATGCGGGAAGCGGGCATCTGGAGCGCGGTGTGGATCACGCTGGCCCTCATCTTCAACGCGCTGATCTTCCAGGCGGAGGGCACCCAGAAGGGACTGGAGTGGTTCACGGGCTACGTGCTCGAGAAGTCGCTCAGCGTGGACAACCTCTTCGTGTTCGTCCTGGTGTTCCAGAGCTTCCAGGTGGACCTGCGCCACCAGCACCGGGTGCTCTTCTGGGGCGTGCTGGGGGCCCTGATCATGCGCGCCGCCATGATCCTGGCGGGCACGGCCCTCCTGAACCGCTTCCACTGGATGATCTATGTGTTCGGGGGCTTCCTCATCTTCACGGGCATCAAGATGCTCCTGGTGAAGGGCGAGGATGCCGACCCCACGCAGAACCCCATGGTGCGGGCCTTCCGGCGCTTCGTGCCCTACGACGAAAAGGGCGGCCACGAGCATTTCTGGTCCATCCAGAACGGACGCCGCTATGCCACGCCCATGCTGCTGGTGCTCATCACCATCGAAGTGACGGATCTGGTCTTCGCGGTGGACTCCATTCCCGCCGTGCTGGCCGTAAGCCGCGATCCGTTCGTGGTCTACACCTCCAACATCTTCGCCATCCTGGGCCTGCGGAGCCTCTACTTCCTGCTGGCCAAGATGATCGACCGCTTCCATCGCCTGAAGACGGGCCTGGCCGTGGTGCTCACCTTTGTGGGCGTGAAGATGTGCATCGCGGAGTGGGTGAAGATCCCCGTGCACTACAGCCTGCTGGTCATCGGGGCGGTGCTGGCGGGCAGCGTCATCGCCAGCCTGGCCTGGCCCACCGAGCAGGGCGGGGCGGAATGATGGAGGTCTGGCGCCACACCCTCGAGGCGGCGCCGGCTTCCGGGCCCTTTCTCGTCACCCTGGGCACCTTTGATGGGGTCCACGCGGGCCACCGGGAGCTGCTCCGGATCGCGGCGGCCCGGGCCAAGGCCGCGGGGCTGCGGGCCGCCGTCGTCACCTTCGACCCCCACCCCGCGGTGGTGGTGGCACCCCAGCGCAGGCCCAAGCTGCTGATGACCCTCGAGCAGCGCCTGGCGGCCTTCGAGGCCGAGGGCATGGATCTGGCCTGGGTGATCCCCTTCAGCCGCGCCTTCTCTGAGCTGAGCCCAGCGGCTTTCCTGGACCGCCTGCGCACCGTGCTGTCCCCGGTGGAGCTGCATGTGGGCCGGGCCTTCGCCTTCGGCCGCGACCGCAGCGGCACGGTGGAGACCCTGGAAGCCTGGGGCGCCGAACACGGATGCGCGGTCCACACCCTGGCCCTGCGGGCCCCGGACGGCGGACGCCTCTCCAGCACCCGCATCCGCGAAGCACTGGACCGGGGCGAGGTGGAAGCGGCGGCGGAGCTGCTGGGCCACCCCTACACCCTGACGGGGGTGGTGGTCGAAGGCGACCGGCGGGGCCGCCACCTGGGCTTCCCCACGGCCAACCTGGCCTGGGAGCAGGAGCAGCTGCCGGCCTTCGGCGTCTATGTGACCGAGGCCTTCCTGCCCCACCACGGGGGCGCCCGGCTCGGCCTCACCAATGTGGGCGAGAAACCCACCTTCGAGGGTCGGCGGCTCACGGTGGAAACCCACCTGCCGGACTTCGAGGAGGACCTCTATGGCGCCCGGCTGCACGTGCGCTTCCTGCATCGCCTCCGGGGAGAGGCCCGCTTCGCGTCGGTGGACGAACTGCGGGATCAGATCGCCCGGGACGTGGCGGAGGGGACGGCCTGGTGGGCCGGCAGGAAGGACTGAGGGTCAGCTGGCGGCGTCCACCCGCCATCGCGTGAGCGGGTGTTCCGCCAGATCCCAGACCTGCAGGCCCAGGGGCAGCCGATTCACGCCCAGCCGCTTGCGGATCTGGGCCTTGGCCGCCTCCAGGCTGCCGGCCTCGACGGGGCCGTACTCCATGAAATAGTCTTGAAACTTGTAACCAAAAGACTTGGACATTCGAGCACCCTCGGTTCCTCGACGTTCTGGACTCCTTGTTGGGGTTAGTTTCGTTTTTTGTGCGCATCGTGTCAAGCATAAAAAGCGAAAATAACAAAAAAATCGAACAGGGGTTTTCGCCTGTTTTTGTTGTTTCAATTCTAATCATTGGTCTTGGATTGCCCGATTTGAGGCCAAAGTATGGACCTGAGGCCAACGTCCACCCAAGGGAGCCCCAATGCCCAACCTCGCATCCCTCCTGAAATCCGAGATCCTCCGTCTCGCCCGGAAAGAGGTCCGCACGGAACTTGACGGCCTCAAAAAGGCCTCCTCCCATTACCGTTCAGAGATCGCCCAGCTGAAGCGCCGGGTGGACCAGCTAGAGAAACAGCAGGCTCGCGTGTCCAAGAAGGGGCTCAGGACGCCGGAATCGCCGGAATCTTCAGAGGGTCCCGCACGCGTTCGCTTCAGCGCAAAACGGTTTGCGGCCCAGCGTCAGAAGCTCGGCCTTTCCGCGGCCCAGATGGGCCTGCTCCTCGGGGTCTCCGGCCAGTCCATCTACCACTGGGAAGCCGAGAAAAGCCGCCCGAGGCAGGCTCAGCTCCTGGCGATCGCCGCGCTGAGGAACATGGGGAAGCGCGAAGCGAAGAAGCGGCTGGCGGAATTGGCGGAACCGCAACCTAAGGCAGACTAGGACGCCAGGAGCTGGAACCAGCGGGGCGGGAACGCTCCGCGAGCTCAACGGTCCCGGCGGTCGCCCATCACCACGGCGGGCACGCCCGCCACCATGGCCCAGTCCGGCACGTCCCGGGTGACCACGGCGCCCATGGCCACCACGGCGTGGTCGCCGATGGTGACGCCGTCGGTGACGCCCGCGTTGGCGCCGATCCACACGTCCCGGCCGATGCGGATGCCGCGGGAGCGCACGGGCTGGTCCTTGATGTCGCGGTCCGGCTTCATCCCGTGGTCGAAGGCGTAGAGCACCGCGCCGCTGGCGATGCGGGTGCCGTGGCCGACGGTGATGCCCTTGCGGCCCCCATCCAGGCGGGCGCCGGCGTTGATGCTGACGTCGTCGCCCAGGGTGAGGGGCCCGTGGAGGAAGGCCTGGGCGGCCACGGCGCAGCGGTCGCCCAGCACCACGCCGCGCCCGGGCTCGCCGAAGATGGCGGCGTCCGGCGCGATGAAGCAGCCCGTCCCCAGCCTCACGGTCTCCTGGGCCACGAGCCTGGCCTGCACCTCCGCCTGCCAGGCCTCGGCCCAGGCCCGGTGGCGGGCCTTCAAGGCGAAGAACAGCCAGGGCATCCAGGCCAGTCGCCGCTTGTGCTGGTCCCGCAGGGCCTCGAGGTCGCGCATGGGAGAAGTCTAGCGGCTACAGTAGGCCATGCCCGATCCCGGCCCCCTGCCCACCTGGTCTTTCGCCCTCGGCGTGGCGACCTCGCTGTTCTCGGTGCTGAACCCCATCAGCGCGGCGGCCATCTTCGCCAGCGCCACCACGGGGATGGAAGAGGCGGCCCTGCGCCGCAGCGCCAAGAAGGCCGCGCTCACGGCGGGCGCGGCCATGCTGGCCTTCGCCCTGGTGGGCCAGTTCATCTTCAGCCTCTTCGGCTTCACGGCCCTGGCCATGCGCTTCGTGGGCGGCGTGCTGGTGCTCTACCGCGCCATCTCCATGCTCTACGGCGAGGATCCCCGCGAGCGCAGCACCGAGGACGAGAAGGCCGAGGCCAGCCGCAAGCTGCCGGAGGACTTCGCCATCATCCCCTTCGGCATCCCGCTGGTGGCGGGGCCCGGCACGCTGTCGACGGTGATGGGCATGATCGCGGGCGTGACCTGGCTGGAGTACGGCGTGGTGCTGCTGGCGGTGCTGCTGAACACCTGGGTGGTCTACCTGTTCCTGCGCAAGGCCCCGGTGGTGTTCGCCCGCCTGGGGGCCATCGGCACCAAGGTGGTGAACAAGCTCATGGGCCTCA
>JAMPXL010000203.1 GCA_023701165.1 Geothrix sp.
CGCACAGGCCCTGCCCTGGCCCCAGCCGCCTCAAGCGAAGACGGGGCGGCGGTAGTGATGCCTCCACGCTGGGCCGGAACCAGCCCAGGAGGCGGTCCAGGGGGAGCCTCACGGGAAATCTCGGAGGGACCCGCCGTAGGTGGGAGACCGCGATTCCCTGGGAGGTCCCTGGACGGCAGCCTGGGCACCCCACCCCTCCCCTAGTGAGGAGCAGGGGACTCCTTCTCCCCTGATTCTCACGACAGAATATTGGGGCCATATCCCTGGCGCGGAACTGGCCACAAGCCCACCGGGGGCGTTGCGGGGGTGCCCCCCGCAGGGAGAGGAAGGAGAGACCGCGCAGCGGGCTCGGCGGGGAGAGGGGCTATGCTCCTCTCCCCCACACAACTCCTCAGGGATGGATATTCACGGGGTGGGGGCTCCAAAGAGACGCTGCGCCAGCAAAGTCGCCATGTCCCGCCTCCCATCTGCCACCAGATAGACGACCACCCGCCCACCCATGATCCGGTAGATGATGCGATAGGGCTTATGGATGACTTGCCGGTACTCCTGGATTCCCAGGTTTGCCAGTTCCTTTGGGAATGAGCCCCTTTCTGGGGCCTGGTTTAAGGTCCCGGTCAGGGCCTCAAGTTTGTCCAGAAGACGGTCAGCCTGTGCCGCTGAGTCGGCCTCCCGAACAAACTCAAATATGGACTGGAGATCGCTCGCTGCGCCCCGCGTGACCACCACTTCGTAGCGTTTCACGCGGTAGCCTTTCGAGTGCGGATCCGTTTGAAAACAGTTCCCATCGGCTCAACGAGCCCGGCCTCAACCTCGCGCTGCCCCAAAGCCAGGATCTTCAGAAGGGCCATGGTTTCCTGGGCCTCCTCATAGGAAGCCACATCCTGGAGGATGGCTTTGGCCTCTCCGTTCTGCGTGATGACCAACGCCTCCCGACTGTCACCCAACTGCTGAAGGATCTCGGCGGCGTTGGCCTTCAGATAGCTAATTGGTCGAACCTGGGTGGAATATCTCATGGGCGCTCCTCGACTGGACCGATTATAGTCCTTTTTTGGTCCTGCCGCCTTTCACCTTCGTCCTCAAGACGATTGCGATGTATTCAGCCTTGCTCATGGTGTACCTCTGCCTTCGATTGGTTTAGGCGCGGGTGTTGATGTGGCGGAAAAGCCGAAGTAGGGAGCCAGGAAAGGCACCCGCCGCCCTGGAGGACAATCCGCAAGAACCCTCCCTCGCACCGACCTTCCTACCCGACGGCCGTCGGACCTGCACCAGCCTAGTAGGCGAACTAGGTCCGGGGAGAATACGCCGCGAATTGTCCAATCCGTGGGATCAGACTGCTGGGAGCACCTCCGAAGGACGCATGGCCCGCAGGCATGGAACCGGCATACCCGGCCTCTCCTTCTCCTGGAAACGGGCTCTGGGCATTTCCCAGACGCAGGCCAAGCTCTTCAGGCAGATTGGAGTCCCGCTCTCTCGGTCGGGAAGACAGAGGAAGATCGGCCGTGGCTTGGGCTGCTGCATTCCTCTCATTAGGCTGACTTTTGGCGATTATGGCTTGATCAAATTGCTCGGGTCGTTATGAAGAACCTGCCGCTATCCTGACCTAAACAGAGGATATGCTCGCACCGACCCTTGACGGTAGGCCGTGGCAGTCACCCATGACGGAGGGAGGAGCAGAGGGACTCTTTCCCCTCTGCTCCTCACGATAGGATCCCGGGGTCATGTCCGAGGCGCGGACAAGATCACAGACCCACCGAAGGCGATGAAAGGCATCGACGACGACGAGGTGGCCCTGATCATGCCATTGGAAGCTGATTTTCAGGTGCCCCGAGAGGGCTTCACCGTCCACCCATCTCAATCGGTTTTCAATATTCCCAATCTTCTTCTCTGATCGGCAGCTGGTTCAGCCGCTCGCGGAAGTGGCGCCATTTGGGCATGAAGTGGTCCATCAGCCGCACGAAGCGGGCGTTGTGGCTGGCTTCCAGCAGGTGGACCATCTCGTGCACGAGGATGTACTCTAGGCATTCCCGCGGCTTCTTCGCCAGTTCGGTGTTGAGCCGGATGCTCCGGCGACGCGTGTTGCAGGTGCCCCAGCGGGTGCGCATGCGCTGCACATAGAAGCGGGCGACCTCCACGCCCATCAGGGCTCCCCACTTGGCGGCCAGGGGCGGCAAGGCGGCGCGGAGCTGGTCCCGGTACCAGGCCTCCACGATGGCCTGCTTCCGCTCCCCATCCGTTCCTGGCCGCACCTGGAGGCGCATCTGGCTGTGTGTGAGGATGACCGTCGGGGCGGCCTCGGCCTCGACCACCTTCAGGAGGTAGCGCTTTCCCCACAGATAGTGGCTCTCCCGGTCCAGGTAGTCCCGGGGCGTCTCCCGGGCCTGGCCGCGCAGCTTCTCCTGCTGGCGCTTGATCCAGTCGAGCTTGGAGATAACGAAGGCGCGGAGGGTGTCCAGGCGCATGCGCGAGGGGGCCGTGACCTTCACCCGTCCAGCCGGGGGATAGACACTGAGGTGGACGTTCTTGATGTCCTTCAGCACCACTTCCACGGTGAGGTCGCCCAGTTGGAGCTGACTGACCATCAGTATTCGCCCTGCGCCTTGACGATCAGGAAGAGGCGCTCCACTTCCGCCACATCCTCCAGCACCTCGTACAGGGCCGCCTTGATCACCTGCTCCCGCGACTGGACGCCTCTCCAGCCGTCGGGCCGGACCTTGCGGATTGCTTCATCCAGCTTCTCCGCCAAGACCAGGGTGGGGTCTAAGGTCGAGTCTTGTTCGGGATCTGGCGCCGCTGCGGCGTAGGCGATGCCCTCTTCGGAGGCTTGGTTGGCCTTTCCGGACCCTGCCCCCTTGGGCTTCAGGTTGTTGTAGAGGGCCCGGAGCGCGGGGCTGCGCCTCAGTGGTTCCGGCGTATCCTCCGCGTGGCCCGCTTCCACCTTCTTGGCCAGGTCCGCGATGCGCTTCAGGTACTCCTCGTATTCCAGGGCCTTCGCGTGCCGGGCCGCGATGATCTCATCCAGCAGGGCCGACATGGCCTCGTAGTAGGCCGGGTCGTTCAGGTGCTCCTTGATGATCTTGCGGCGGACATTGTTCTCGATGGTTTCCGCCACAGCCTTCGTGTCGCCCTTCAGCCCGCCCAGCTGCTTCGAGATGGCCTCGGCGATGCCCGTCTTCACGATCAGTTCCAGCAGGCCCATGTCGTCGAAAGGGGAGATCTTCCGGGGTTCGTCGGCCTCGATGTAGGTATCGATGAGATGCCGCATGTCGGCCTCGTAGGCCTTCAAGTCGAGGCTCTCCCCGCTGGCCTTGCGGATGACCTCCCGCAGGTCCAGGTAGCGGGTGAGCTGCTGCTTGATGCGGGCGACCTCAGCCTCGCTGTAGCCCGCCTGGTCCAATTCATCGGAAATGTTGGCGTAGGCCCGCACCAGGGCGACCGTCGTTTTGTAGAGGGCAGCCCGCAGGGGCTCCCGCTCCTGAAGGTCCGACGGGATCTCTGTGTTGCCGCAGAAGTGATGGATGTGTGCCAACTCGTCCCGCGGCGGCTCCACCGGCTCGCACAGCAGGGCCAGGGCCTCCAGGGCCCCATCCAGGCGCTCCTTCCCCAACTTCAGCCGGTCCTTCACCAGCACCTCGGGATCGGTGCCGCCCGCGCTGTGGTCCAGCTCGGAGGTGTACACCGCGATGGCATGCTCCAGCTTCGGGAAGAGGTTCATGTAGTCCACGATGTAGCCGAAATCCTTGTCCTCGCCGTCCAGCCGGTTCGTGCGGCAGATGGCCTGGAACAGGCCGTGGTCCTGCATGGACTTGTCGATGTAGAGGTAGGTGCAGGGCGGCGCGTCGAAGCCGGTGAGCAGCTTGTCCACCACCACCAGCAGCTTCATGTTGGCCGGTTCCTTGGAGAACCTGGCCTTGGCCCGTTCTTCGTAGGTTTCCGTCTTGGACATGCCGGGTTCGGCCTCGAGATCCTTCAGCAGCTCGGTGTA
>JAMPXL010000204.1 GCA_023701165.1 Geothrix sp.
ATTCGGACTCGATGCCCCGGGCTTCGGCCTCATCCAGCAGATGGGCCTCCAGCTCCCGGATCAGGGTGAGCCGGCGCCGGCGCGTCAGGCCCTTGAGTCCTGAGCCTACCTGGGCGAGATAGGCTTCCAGGGCCCGGGACACGGCGATCAGGCCTTCGGCCCCACGAAGGCCTGGACCATGTCCACGAACTGGTTCCATTCCTTCTTCTTGGCGGCCAGGAAAGCCTCCCCTGCGGGCTGGATGGCGTAGTAGCGGCGCTCGCGGCCGTTGTCCTGGGTCTCCCAGTACGAGGCGATGAACTCCGTGGCTTCGAGCTTGTGGAGGGCCGGGTAGAGGGCGCCCTCCTTCAGCGTGTACGTGCCCCCGGTGCGCTGGCGGACCGTCTCGATGATCTGGTAGCCGTACATGGGCCCCTCGCAAAGCAGCGACAGCAGCAGCAGGGGTGTGCTGCCCTTCAGAAGTTCACGGTCCACGGGGTCCTCCGGTTTAGGCCTTGCTGATGCCTTAAATGTGCATCGCAAAGCGAGGTCCGTCAACCTCAATCCATGCTTTTCATGGGGATGAGGCAGGCCTCACCCCCCCTTCATGGCCTCCGTCAACGGGATGCGGCTGGCCCGCCAGGGCGAAGCCCAGCCGGGTGGCGAGGGGCGCGGCAGTGCCGCGTTCCGAGCCGGGCACCCGGCGGGCTGAGCATCGCACGCAGGTTGGCCACCCCATGGGTCCGGACCCGAGCCGGGCACCCGGCGGGCTGAGCATCACGCCGGCCTCCGCAAGCGCGCGGCAGGGCCAGCCGCCTCACCCCCCCTTCATGGCCTCCGTCAACGGGATGCGGCTGGCCCGCCAGGCCGGCAGAAATCCCCCCAGCAGCCCCATGACCAGGCTGAAGGCCACGCCCTGGGCCATGAGCCCCGGCGTGATGGTGAAGGCGAAGCTCACGTCGCTGAAGGTCTCGAAGCTGGTGGTGCCGGTCTGGATGCCGTTGGCGAAGAGGGCCAGACCCGAGCCCAGGATGCCGCCGGCGAGGCACAGGAAGATGCTCTCCCACTGGAAGCTGGCCAGGATCTCCCGCTGGCGGAAACCCAGGGCCCGCAGGGTGCCGATCTCCTTGGTGCGCCCCGCCACGGCGGCGTACATGGTGTTCATGGCTGCAAAGATGGCCGCCCCCGTGAGGATCAGGGTGATGAGGTTGCCCAGGATCTTGATGGGATCCCCGGCCTTGGTCAGTTCCTTGAAGTAGGCCGTCTCGGCGATCACCTCCAGCTTCAGCCGCTTGTCGCCCTCCACGGCCCTGGCGAACCCCTCCAGGCGGTCCGGGCTCTCCAGGCGGGCCAGCATGGCCGAGTAGGACTCGCGGCGGAAAGCCTGCATCACGTCGTTCACATCGGACCAGACCTCGCTTTCATAGCTGGCGCCCCCGGCTTCGAAGGTGCCCACGATGGCCCAGTCCCGGCCGCCCATGCGGAGGCTGCGGCCCAGGTCCATGCCCGGAAAGCGGCCCTGCATCTTGCGGGGCACCACCACCTCGCTGAGGCCGGGACGGAACCACCGGCCCTGGACGAGGCGGACCTGGGGGCGCAGGGAGATGCCCCGCCGTTCGATCCCCCGCACCGTCACGTTGGTGTCCGTGCCATCCGCCATGGGGAAGAGCTTCACCACCACGACCTCGGCGCTGGCCATGGGACCTTCGGCATCCCGCTTGAGAAGCGGATGGACCTTGAGGATCCGCATCCGCTCCCGCTCGATGGAACTGTTCAGCTCGAACCGCGCGTTGGGCCGCAGGACCAGGGCCTGGTCCGCCCGCCCGCTGCTGATGAAGGCCACGGAGAGCCCCTGGGCCAGGCTCAGCACCACCACGAAGATGCCCACCACCAGGGCGATGGCCGCCGCCGTGCTGAGGGTCGAGACCTTGCGCTGCCACAGCGACCGCAGGTTGTAGCCCAGGGGGATGGGATAGGCCACCAGGGCCCAGACCAGCCAGGCCAGGTAGGCCGCGAAGGGCAGAAGGAGTAGGGCCCCGGCCATCATCCGACGGCCTTCAGGCCGTCCGTGATGGGGCGCCGGGTGGCCGCATAGGCCGGGATGAAGGTGGCCAGGAGGCCTACGGCCAGGGCCCCTGCCATGCAGGCGAGGACCGTGGCCGGGAGGATGGCGAAATCCGCGAAGAACGGCATGGCCTCGCCCAGGGATCCCCGCACGGCGCCGGCCGCCAGGTTGGCCAGCAGCACGCCCAGCAGGCCCCCCACCCCCACCAGGAGCACCCCCTCCGACATCAGCAGGGCCAGCACCCGGCCGGTCGGGAACCCCATGGCGCGGAAGACGGCGATCTCCATGGCGCGCTCGCGGATGGCCGTGGCCATGGTGTTCCCGGTGACGATGAGGATGGCCACCACCACCGCGGCGGTGATGCCCTGGATGATGGCGGCGATGTTGCCGAGCATCTTCACGAAGCTGAGGTTGAAGGCGTTCTCGGTCTCCGTCAGGGTCTCGTAGGCGCTGTTGGCGTAGTGGCGGTCCACCCGCTCGATGAGGCGGGGGATGTCCTCAGGCCGGTGGGTCCGCACCCAGAAGGACCCCACGAGCCCCTTCATGCGGGGCACCCCCTCCTCCAGCACCTTGTAGTGGAAGTGCAGCACGTTCTCGTCCGAGGGCTTGGGGCTCTTGTAGATCAGGCGGATGGTGAGGCGGGGGTTGATGGGAAAGATCGTGCCCGTCAGCGGCACCACGTCGCCCACCTTCCAGCCGTTCTTCCGGGCGAGGCTTTCGCCGACGATGCACCCGGCGCCATCCTTCAGGTAGTCCTTGATCTGGGCCTCGGTGATGCCGGAGAGGCCGAATTCCTCACGGAAGGTCCGGAAGAGGGTGGTTTCGTCGCTGGCGAAGTTCGCGAAGAAGTTGCGCGGATCCTGGTAGTAGCCCCCGAACCACTGGAGCGCGCAGACCGTCTCCACCTCCGGCTGCTGGCGCAGGTAGGCTTCGTAGCTGCGCGGCAGCATCTGGGTGAGCCCGCTCTTGTGCCGCGCCACCAGCCGGTTGCTGGAGTTGGGGTTGCTGGTGGCGGCATCCAGGGTGGTCAGCAGGCTCTGGAGCACGGCCACGGTGAACACGGACAGGGCGAGGCTCCCCACGATGAGGAGCGTGCGCCGCTTGGAGCGCATGAGGCTCTTCCAGATGAGCGCCAGCCAGCGCATCTCAGCGCCCCGGACCGGTCACCGGTTCACCTCGACGGCCTTGTCCAGCACGCCCTTCTCGAGGTGGATCTGGTGCCGCGCGTGATGCGCCGCCTTGGGATCGTGGGTGACCATGACGATGGTCTTGCCGAGATCCGCGTTGAGCCGTTCCATCAGGGCCAGCACCTCCTCCGCGTTCCTGGCATCCAGGGCCCCAGTGGGCTCGTCGGCCACCAGCAGGTCGGGGTCCGTGACGATGGCCCGGGCGATGGCCACGCGCTGTTCCTGGCCGCCGCTGAGCTGCCGGGGGTAGTTCCACATGCGGTCCGTCAGGTTCACCAGCGCGAGGGCCTGCTCCACGCGGTCCCGCCGCTCGCCGCGGCCCGCGCCCGTGAGCAGCAGCGGAAGCTCCACATTCTCGAAGGCGTTCAGCACCGGCACCAGGTTGTAGTTCTGGAAGATGAAGCCCACGTGGAGGTTGCGCCAGGCGGCCAGGTCGTCGTCGTCCAGGCCGTTCAGCTCGTGGCCGCAGACCTCCAGGGAGCCTCCCGTGGGCCGGTCGATGCCCGCGATGAGGTTCAGCAGGGTGGTCTTGCCGCTGCCCGAAGGGCCCATCAGGGCGATGTAGGCGCCCGCCGGGATCTCCAGATCGATGCCCTGGAGCACGGGGATCTCCAGCTCCTCCCGCCAGTAGCTCTTGGCCACGTCCCGCAGGGTGATGATGGGCTCGCCCCCGCCCAGGTCGAAGCGGTCCGCGGTCATCCCTTGACCTTCACCTTGGCGCCGGGCTTCAAGGATTCCGGCGGCGCCACGA
>JAMPXL010000205.1 GCA_023701165.1 Geothrix sp.
GCGAAGCCCAGCAGGCAGCCCCAGGCCAGGAGGGCGTGGGCCCCCCAGCGCTTGAGGGAGCGCTTTTCGATGAAGCGCTGGAGCACGATCTGGTCCAGGGCCAGCACGGCCATCCGGGGCAGGGCCTTGAAGGCTCGTGCCGAACGGAGGGTGCGCATGGTGTGGCGGAAATACATCCGTGTGGCGGGGCGCTCGATCCAGGAGAAGTAGCGGTAGGCCACGCCGAAGCAGGCGAAGAGGGTGGCCAGCAGGTAGCCCAGGAGGGCGGGGTCCAGCCAGCGCCCCCCCCGGCTGCCCAGGGCCACCGCGCCGCAGACGGCCAGGGTGGCCAGGGTGGCCCTCAACAGGGGCCGGGGCTCGAGGTCGAGATCGCCGAAGAGGCTCATGGCTGGACTCCGAAGGGATCGGGAGATCGTTTATAAAAGGATTTATATGTCCGAATTTATGGCGTGAGGAAAGAAAATCAAGGCCACGCGGCCTGGGTTCAGCTCAGGGCTTCTCGCAGGGGGGCCGCCCCCTGGCATCCTTCTGGTGCCGCAGATCCATGAGTTGCAGGTCCCGGATGGTGGCCTCGGTCATGGATGTGGCCACCTGGGCCTTCACGGCGCCCCAGGCCTCGTGCAGGGGACAGGGATGGTCGCCGCCGCAGGTGGGGAAGCCCATGATGCAGCCCTCCAGGGAGTTCGGGCCTTCGAGGGCGACGACCACGTCCCCCACGGTGATGCGGTGGGAGGGCCGGGTCAGGCGGAAGCCCCCCTTGGGACCCCGCACGGATTCCAGGATGTCCGCCTGCACCAGGCCCTGGAGGATCTTGGCCAGGTAGGGGCCCGGCAGGTCCAGCTGGGAGGCCAGGTCCTTGGCGAGGCAGTAGCTGCCATCCTCGGGCAGGGCCGCGAGGGCGCGAAGGGCATAGCCGGTGGCCGTGGTGAACAACATTCAGGATTCCTTATTCTGATTATAGGATCCGCTGAGGGGATTCCGGAGTCCAGCCCCATTGTCCGGTTTGTGACCGGGATCAGGCCAGGGCCCGCCAGAGCAGCAGCAGCCCCACGGCACTGAGGCCCCCCTCCCGCCAGCCCAGGGTGCGCGCGGGCAGGGGACGGTAGGGCAGGGCCGCCCGCAGGTAGAGCAGGGCGGTCCAGCCGGTCCAGGCCAGGCCCGGGGCGTTCCGGGCCAGCAGCAGGATCGAGGCGGCCAGGAGGGCCAGGTGCAGGAGGTGGACGGGGAGCCAGCGCCGCCTCAGCTCCTCGGCGGGGAGGCCATGGGCGTGGCCCAGGAGGCGCCGCACATGGGCCAGGTTGGCGCCGCCCAGGAGGGTGGCAAGGAGCCAGGCCAGGCCGGCCTGGGCGAAGGAGGCGCCGCCCGCCACGAGGATCACCGCGGCCAGGCCCGCGAAGGCCCCCTGGGCCACCAGTTCGACGGCGAGGGAGCGCACGGCCCGGGCCGCGTCCGCCCGGAGGGCGAAGGCCGCCAGGGGCATCGTGAGGGCCGCGGGCATGAGGAGGCGCGGACCTGCCAGGGCCAAGGCCCCGGCTCCCAGGAGCATGGCCAGGCCGCTGAAGAGGGCCAGGGCCCGGCGCTGGAGGGGATCTCTCTGTCCCCCCAGCACCCGTCGGAGGGGGGGCCGGGCCAGGAAGACCGCCAGGGCCGCCAGGGCCAGCAGGAGCCCGGGAAGGCCCGGCCGCACCAGCAGGCCCAGCACCATGGGGAAACCGAGCATGAACCAGCTGCCGTGCTCGGCGGGCAGGAGGGTGCGCCAGGGGGGAAGGAGTCGGAACATTTCGGGCCTTTCTAGTCCGAAATAGAGTCTGCCCTCAAAAGGTCCCCCTGGCCATGGACGGGATCACAGTTCGGTCGCGATGAGCCGCAGGCCCTCCAGGGCTTCTTCCATGGTCATGAAGACGGGCAGGCCCGCCTCGCGGAGGCCCTGGCGGTAGGCGTCGTAGAGGGCGCCGCCCTCCACGGCCACGCCCAGCCACTTGCCCCGGGCGCGGGCCTGGGCCGCCAGGCTCCGGGCGAAGGGGCCGAAGGCGGCGGGATCGGCGGTGCCCAGGCGGCGGGTGAGGGGCACCAGGCCCACCACCACGGCATCGGCTTCGGAGGCCAGCAGCAGGTCGGCGCTGGCCAGGTAGGCGGCCTCGTCGGCCATGGGGGTGAGGTCGAGCGGCAGGCGGGGGCTCACCAGGCCCGTGAGGCCGTGGGCTTCGATGGCGGCGGCCAGGGCGGCCGTTTCGGCCTCCGTGAGCGTCGAGCCCCGGAAGGGGCCCGCCAGCAGGTCGGCGGAGGCCACGGACTCGAAGCCCGCGTTGGTCATGATGGCCACGCGCCGGGGGCTGCCCTCGGCGTAGGCGCCCAGCCAGGCCAGGGCGGCGTCGAAGGCCTCGATGCGCTCGGCCAGCATCACGCCCGCCCGCCGCAGCACGCTGGCCTGCAGGGCGTGGTCGCCGGCCAGGGCGCCCGTGTGGCTGCTGGCGGCGGCCATGCCCTCCTGGCTGCGCCCGCCCTTGTAGAGGAGCACGCGGCGGCCCGCGGCGCGGAGCCGTTGGGCGGCCCCAGCGGTGGCCTGGAGATCGCCGGAGGCGAAGCCCTCCAGGTAGGCGCCCACCACCTTCACGGCGGGATCCGAGCCGAAACCGGCGAGGAAGTCCGAGCAGCGCAGGTCCATCTGGTTGCCGATGGCCACGGCGGCCCGCAGGCCCAGCTCGGGGCGGCGGCTCAGGCGGGTGATGAGGAAGGCGCCGCTCTGGCTCACCAGGGCCACATGGCCGGACTTGGGCCGCAGGGGCAGCTTCTCGTCGGGGATGAAGAGGGTGTTCAGGTCGAGGTCGGGGCTGTAGAGGCCCAGGCCGTTGGGACCCACCAGGGCCGGGGTCCACTTCCCGGCGCGGCGGTGGGCTTCGAGGCAGGCCACGAGGCGCCGGCCGAGGCCCTCGGCATCGGCGCCGTCGCCCAGGCCCCCGGCCACCACGTAGACCACCGTGGCGCCGCCGCCCTGGCGGCACAGCTGTTCGACCAGCTCCAGGGTCAGGGGCGCGGGCAGGGAGACGATCAGCTGGTCCGTGGGCGCCGCCGCGAGGTCCGCCACGGAGCCCAGGCAGGGGAAGCCCAGGAACTCGGGTGCGCCGGGCTTGATGAGGCGGATGGCGCCCGGGGGCAGGGCGGCGCGCTGGACGTTCTCGAGGATGATGCGGCCCACGGTGCCTTCGCGGCTGGAGACACCGGCGATGACCAGGTCCCGGGGGGCCACCAGGGCCTGGTACCAGGCCGGATCCGGCGCCGCGGGGGGCGCGGCGGAGGCGGTTTCGAGGGTGCCCACGCCGTCCAGGGCCGTGGGCAGGCCCTGGCTGTCCAGCACCACGGGGTTGAGTTCCAGGAGGGTGACGCCCTCCCGTTCGAGGCCTTCCGCGGCGCGCCACAGCCCCTGGAGAAAGGCCAGGAGTCTGGGCTCGTCGGTGAGCGCCTCGGTGCCGCGCTGGCCTCCCAGCCAGGTGCGTCCCAGCCAGTGCTCGCACAGGTCCGCCAGGGCCTGCTCCGGGGTGCAGAGGGCCAGGGGCCAGATCATGGGCGGGGCCAGGGCGGCCCAGGCATCGGCCTGGAGCCCGCCGATGCCGCAGACCGCCAGCCAGCCCGCATCCGGATCCCGCTTGAGGGAGACGAGGGCCTCCGTGGGCAGGCCCGCCAGGCGCTTGAAGGCCACCTTCTCGCAGACCAGGCCGCCGATCCAGGGGTGCTCGGGCACGCGGGCCTTCATGGCGGCGGCCTCGGCCTTCAGGGCCTCCGCCTCGAAGGGCCCGAAGTGGACGGCGCCCTTGTCGGACTTGTGCCAGAGCTGGTCCGCGATGCCCTTGAGCACGATGGGCTCGCCCGCCTCGAAGGGCAGGGGCCCGGCTTCCAGGAACCCGTGCCTCGGCACCCGCAGGCCCGCGGCGGCGAGCAGGCCGTAGGCCCGCCCCTCGTGGAGGAATCCCGTTGCGTGGTCC
>JAMPXL010000206.1 GCA_023701165.1 Geothrix sp.
CGTCCACCTGCCCGTGGCCGCCTACCTCACCAAGCCGGTGGACGCCGGAACCCTTGCCGGACACATCCACCGCACGGCCGGCAGCATCCGGGCCGCCCGCGCCATCGGGCGCTCGCGGGGGCGGTTGTCCCACTGGATGGAGGACCTGGACCAGCTCCAGTCCGCCATCGGGCGTACCCAGGAGGGAGTGGACCAGGACACCGCCCGGAGCGTCCTGGGCCTGGCCCTGGGCAACATCGCTGGCGTGCTGCTGGACATGAAAGCCCTCTTCGAAATGACCCTGGCGAAGGAAAGCCCGGCCGACCTCTGCGCCCTCCAGCGCTGCCCCCGCCTGGAGACCTACCAGGGCGCCATCCGCGACAGCATCGAGGTGCTGGAACAGACCCGGCAGGCCTTCAAGTCCAAGGAACTGGGGCGCCTGCGGGAGCGGCTGGAACAGCTCGCAAAGCCCTGATGGCGGAAGACCCTCTGGCGGCCTCCCCTGGCCACAACAGTCGCTGTAGCACAGCGACTGGATGAAATTAAAGACCCCAACATCCCCTGCCGAATCCATCCGGGTCGAGAGTTCTGCCTCCGGGGCAGAACGCCTTGTCGGGCAGGCATCCGGTCTGCAAGTCGAAGGCGCAACCAGCAGGGTCCGTTGGACCCGGGCGGTTGCGCCTTTTCCTTTTTTCCCTTTTCCATCGTTGCCCCGGGGCCGGGCGATCCCACCCCTTTCATCCCACGGAGCGTTCAGCATGGCCACCGTCGAAGCCAGTTCCCAAGGCATTCAGCAGGTCCTCTGCTTCGCCCTCGGAAGCGAGGCCTACGCCATCCCCATCATGAAGGTCCGGGAGATCCAGGCCCAGGCGACGCTCACACGCATCCCCAAGGCCCCGCCCTACATGCCCGGCGTGATCAACCTCCGGGGGGCCATCGTGCCCATCCTGGAACTCCGGCATCGCTTCAGCCTCGGCGAAGCGCCCGAGGACACCCGCCCCGTCATGGTCATCGTGGAGGTCCAGGGCCGCACCATCGGCATCCGGGTGGATTCCGTATCAGACGTGCTGGACCTGGAGCCCGCATCCATCCGGGCCGCCCCGGAACTGGGCACCCAGACCGCGCTGGGCCGCGAGTTCATCGCGGGCCTGGCCTCCCTTCCCGGCGCCACCGGCGAGGATTCGATGCTGATTCTGCTGGACCTCGACCATCTGCTGTCCGACCACGAACTCCACGCCCTCGATTCCGCAACTGCCTGAACCAGGAGACCAGACCATGCTCACCAACCTGAAGATCGGAACCCGCCTGTCCGTCGGCTTCGGCCTCATCCTCGCCCTGCTCCTGCTCATCGCGGGCGTCGGCCTCAACCGCATGAGCGCCATCGCCGACGACACGGACGAGATCGTCACCCATTACAACGTGCAATTGGCTCACGCCAATGGAATATCGGAGCAGGCCTATCTCATTTCCCGCATGGTACGCACTGTGCTCCTTATGGATAATCTCGCTGATAGAAAGGTGAATGTCGAACGCATCGCCAAGACCCGGGAAACCTACGACGAGATTTCCAAAAAGCTGGAAGCCACACTT
Organism: Geothrix sp.; assembly: GCA_023701165.1. Taxonomy (GTDB): domain Bacteria; phylum Acidobacteriota; class Holophagae; order Holophagales; family Holophagaceae; genus Geothrix. The sequence continues at coordinate 1,570 of JAMPXL010000206.1, forward strand.
CAGAGCGCTGACGCGAAGGCCCTGTTCGCCAGCATCCAAGAGACCCTGGCAAGGTACCGACAGGTCAATTCAAGAGTCTTGGAGGCCAGCCTGGCGGGGCGAGACAGTGATGCCAGCCGCATCATGTTCGAAGAAGTCCGGCCCGCCGAACAGGCCTTCCAGGGAAGCATCGCCAAAATAGTTCATTTCTTCGGTGAGGCCATCACCAAGCGGCACGTGCAAGCCCAGGGCAGCTACAAGCAAGCGTTCCTCTTCTCTGTCAGCCTCACGATCATCGCCCTGGTTGCCGGCATTGCCCTGGCCTTCTTCATTACGCGCAGCATCACGGTCCCGCTCAAGGCCGTGGGCGCCGTGATCGAGACCGTGGCCCAGGGCGACCTGACCCAGCGGGTGGAGATCCACTCCAAGGACGAGCTGGGCGATCTGGGCCGCATCCTCAACACCACCAACGAGGGGCTCCGGGAAATGGTGCTCCAGATCCAGGAGAGCGCCCTGGCCATCGCTTCGGCCTCGGGCGAGATCTCCGTGGGCAACACGGACTTGAGCCGCCGCACGGAGGAGCAGGCCGCCAGCCTGGAGGAGACCGCCAGCAGCATGGAGCAGATCACCAGCAACGTGAACCAGACCGCGGACAACGCGCGGTCCGCCAACCAGGAAGCGGGCAAGGCGCGCCAGGTGGCCCAGGAGGGCGGCACCGCCGTCAGCCAGGTCATCGGCGCCATGGAGGCCATCAACCAGTCCTCCGCCAAGATCAACGAGATCATCGGCGTGGTGGATGAGATCGCCTTCCAGACCAACCTGCTGGCGCTCAACGCCGCGGTGGAGGCCGCCCGGGCCGGGGAACAGGGCCGGGGCTTCGCCGTGGTGGCCGCCGAAGTGCGCAACCTGGCCAAGCGCAGCGCCGACGCCGCCAAGGAGATCAAGGTCCTCATCCGCGAGAGCGTGGCCAAATCCACGGACGGCAACAAGATCGCCGCCCATGCGGGCGAGACGATCCAGGAGGTGGTGGCCAATGTGCAGCGCGTGACGGCCCTCGTCAGCGACATCGCGGGCGCCACGCAGGAGCAGAGCACGGGCCTGAACGAGATCAACAAGGCCGTGGTGCAGATGGACGAGATGACGCAGCAGAACGCCGCCCTGGTGGAGGAATCCGCCGCCGCCGCCGAATCCATGGACTCCCAGGCCCACGCGCTGACGGAGATCGTGGCCCGCTTCAAGACCGGCGTGGAAGTCCGCCGCGCCGAGGCCGCCCGCCCCAAGCCCGCCGCCGCCACGCGCCTCCAGGCGCCCAAGCCGGTGCGCGCGGCCGTGCGGCGCGGCCCCGCCCAGCCCGAACTCTCGGCCTCCAAGCAGCCCGTGCCCACCCCCAAGGCCGATAACGACGGCCAGTGGGAAGCCTTCTGAGGGTTCGTGAAACGGCCTGCCCGCGCCCTCCGGGGCGCGGGCCTCATCTTCGGGAGACGTCCATGAAACCCATGCCCATCCTGCTCGCCATGGCCCTGCTGGTTCCCGCCGCCGCCTCGGATCGCTACGGCGAGTCCCGCAAGGGGACGCTCAAGGAAGATGCGCGGAAGGCCAAACCCGCCGCAGCGCCCTCCCGCGACGCCGAGGCCCGGCTGAAGGCCCTGGAGAAAGAGAACCTCCGGCTCCGCCAGGAACTCGCGGCCAAGGGCGGGGCGGCTGCCTCCGCAGCCGGCGCCGAATCCGCCACGCCCGAGGGAGCCCTCGCCGAGCTGCAATCCGGCAACGCGCGGTTCGCCGCGGGCACCCGGACCCGCAGCCAGATGGGGTTCAACGATGCGGCCCTGCGCCAGACCCTCGCCAAGGGCCAGTCGCCCTTCGCCGTCATCGTGACATGCAGCGACAGCCGCCTGGCCGACAACTACATCTTCGACCAGGAGCTGGGCCGCCTCTTCACCATCCGCGAGGCCGGCAACGCCCCCGACATCCAGGGCCTGGCCAGCATCGAATACGCGGTGGAGCACCTGGGTTCCAAGGTCGTGGTCGTCATGGGCCACGATGCCTGCGGGGCCGTGAAGGCCGTCCGGGAATCCGGCGCCGCCCTGCTGCCGGGCAACCTGTGGAGCCTCCAGGCCGCCATGGCGGGCCTTCTCGACAGCGCCCCCCGCAAGGCCGGGGAGAGCGAAGCCCAGCACATGGCCCACCTGGTGGAAGCCAATGCCGTGCGCCAGGCCGGGATCGTCATGGCCCGGAGCAGCATCGTCCAGCACCTCTGCGCCGCCGGGAAACTCAAGGTCGTCCCCGCCATCTACGATCTCGCGACAGGGAAGGTGGTCTTCCTTCCCGCAGTGGCTCCGGCCTCCGCCAAAGCCGAAGCCCACCACTAGCCGATCAGCCAGGCCACCCCCCGTAAGGACCCCCATGACCACCCCGCCGCCCCCTCC
>JAMPXL010000207.1 GCA_023701165.1 Geothrix sp.
CGCCCTCGGGGAAGACGACGCGCTTGGGGTTGGCCTTGGCGCGGTGGACCACGCTGCGGATCACGTCCTTGCTGCGGCCCTGGAGCCCCTCGAGGCGCTCCTTGTAGGCCTGCATGTCGGTGATGGGCTGCTTGGCCACGCCCGTATCCATGGCGGCCTTGGCCACGGCGGGGGCCACCCACAGCAGCACGCGGGGATCGAACGGCTTGGGGATGATGTACTCGGGGCCGAAGGTGAACTTCTGGCCCGAGTAGGCCTTCACCACGGCGTCGGGAACCTCTTCCTTGGCGAGGGCGGCCAGGGCCTGGGCGGCGGCCAGCTTCATCTCCTCGTTGATCTCCGAGGCGCGCACATCCAGGGCGCCGCGGAAGATGAAGGGGAAGCCCAGGACGTTGTTCACCTGGTTGGGGTAGTCGCTGCGGCCCGTGGCCAGGATGATGTCATCGCGGGTGGCCTTGGCGGTGGGGTAGTCGATCTCGGGATCGGGGTTGGCCAGGGCGAAGACGATGGGATTCTTGGCCATGCTCAGGAGCATCTCGGGCGTCAGGGCGCCCTTGCTGGAGCAGCCCACGAACACGTCGGCATCCTTGATGGTGTCGGCCAGGGTCCGCCATTCGCTGGGCTTGGCGAACTTGTCCTTGTACTTGTTGTTGCCTTCCGTGCGGCCCGTGTAGACCAGGCCCTTGGTGTCGCAGAGCCAGAGGTTCTCCAGCTTGACGCCGGCACGGATCATCATGTTCGCGCAGGCGATGGCGGAGGCGCCGGCGCCGCTGAACACCACCTTCATGTCCCCCAGCTTCTTCTTGACGATCTCGGAGGCGTTCATCAGCGCCGCGGTGCTGATGATGGCCGTGCCGTGCTGATCGTCGTGGAAGACGGGGATGTTCATCTCCTTCTTCAGGCGGGTCTCGATCTCGAAGCACTCGGGGGCCTTGATGTCCTCGAGGTTCACGCCGCCGAAGGTGGGTTCCAGCGCCTTGACCACCTGGCAGAACCGGTCGATGTCCAGCTCGTTCACTTCGATGTCGAACACGTCGATGTCGGCGAAGCGCTTGAAGAGCACGCCCTTGCCTTCCATCACGGGCTTGCCGGCCAGGGCGCCGATGTTGCCGAGGCCCAGCACCGCGGTGCCGTTGGAGATCACCGCCACCAGGTTGCCCTTGGCGGTGTACTTGTAGGCGTCCTCAGGATTCTTCTCGATCTCCAGGCAGGGTTCCGCCACGCCGGGGGAGTAGGCATTGGCCAGATCGCGGGCGGTGGAGCAAGGCTTGGTGGCGACGACTTCGATCTTTCCCTTCCGTCCCTGCGAGTGGTAATCGAGGGCTTCCTGCTTCCGACTCATGGCCACACTCCTTGGATTGAGTGCCCTGTTTTTGGGCTGAATGCCACCAGCTTACACCTCGCCTTGCGCGATCTTGCCTGTAAGGTCATCAATCCACCCCTTTGTTGCACGGATCACAAGAGATGCTTTCCCGGCGGCCCCGCTGGAGGTAGCATCCATCGATCCCCAACCCGGAGTTTCCATGCGCGTGCTGCCCTTTCTGCTGCCCTGCCTGCTGGCCCTCCCGGCCGCCGCCCAGAAGCCCAAGCCGTCCGCCAAGACGGCCGAGGCTGTCAAGGAGGCCGCCGTGGACTGGGATGGGGAATGGACCCTCCATGCGTCCCAGAGCGACAAGGTCGACGAGCAGATCGACGCCCACCTGAAGGACCTGAATTTCGCCATGAAGCTCTTCTGGAAGAAGAAGCTCCAGGGCGCCTGCCGCAGCTTCAACAAGCTGGACATCCTGGCCGGGGACAGCTTCTCCGTGACCCTGGGCCGCGAACGCCCCATCGACACCCCCGCCGATGGCACCGAGAGCGACTGGAAGCGCAGCGACGACGTGGTGTTCAAGGCCACCCTCGCCAAGGAGGGGCCGACCATGATCCAGACCCTCACCGGCGACGGGTACACCCTCAAGCACATCTATTCCATGCGCAAGGACGGGAACTCCCTGGCCCTGCAGGTGACCTACACCCATCCCAAGCTGGACAACCCGTTCAGCTACAAACTGGTGTTCAAGCGGAACGATTGAACCGTCAGACTGGGAGCATGCGCAAGCTGGCTCCACCTCCCCTCCCCTGCCGCGCGCCCTGGTGGGCGGCCTCCGGCCACCTCCAGACCATCCTGGGCAACTACCTGCCGGGCGAGCCGTCCCGCCATCCCTCCGAACCCTTCCGCATCCCGCTGCCGGACGGCGATCAGCTCACGGGCCGCCACTATCCGGGTGAAACGGGTGTGCTGACCCTGGTCTTCCACGGCCTGGGCGGGGACGATCAGGCCCACTACGTGCGCCGCACCATCGCCCTGGCCCGGAGGCTGGGCCACCACGTCTGGACCGTGAACCACCGGGGCTGCGGCGAAGGCCGGGGGCTGGCGAAGCGGCCCTACCACAGCGGCTCCGGCGACGACCTCGGGGCCGCCTTCGCCGCGGCCCGCGAGCGGCACCCGGACCTGCGCCAGCTGGCGGTGGCCTACTCCCTGTCCGCCAATGCCCTGCTGCTGAACCTGGGCGGCGGTCTGCCGGCCCCCGCCGCCCGGCCGGACGCCGCCATCGCCGTGAATCCGCCCGTGGACCTGGGCGCCTGCTCCCGCACCATCCACGCCGGCCTCAGCCGCCTCTACGAGCTGCGCTTCATCAAGCGCTGCCGCAAGGCCATCCGCCAGCGGGTGGAGGATGGCCTCATCCCCGACATCTACCCCACCCGGCCCCTCATGAGCCTGCGGGAGTTCGACGACGCCTACACCACTAAGGCCGGCGGCTTCCGCGATGCGGACGACTACTACGCCCGGTGCTCCGCGCGGCACCACCTGTCGAAGATCACGGTTCCCACCGTGATCCTCATGGCCAAGGACGATCCCTTCATCCCCTGGCAGCACGCCGCGGAGGCGGACCCCTCCTCCTCCGTCCACCTGCACCTGGAGGACCGCGGCGGCCACATGGGCTACCTCAGCCGCGACCTGCCCGGCCACCGCTGGCTGCCCTACGCGGTGGAGCACTACGCGAAGGAGCTGCTCAGCTCCTGACCAGCGCCCGCAGCTCGGCCACCAGCCCCGGCAGCAGGTCCGCCACCCGGACCATCTGCTCGGCGGTGGTGCCCAGCCCCAGGCTGAAGCGCACGGTGCCCCTGGCGTAGGCGTCGGGCACCTGCATGGCGCGCAGCACATGGCTGGGCTCGCGCATGCCGGTGCTGCACGCGCTGCCGGTGGAGACGCAGACGCCCCGCTCCGCCAGCCTCAGCTGGAGCGCCTCGCCCTCGATCCCCGCGAATCCCGCCAGGCAGGTGTTCGGCAGCCGCCCGGCGCCCGCGCCGTGGATGCGCACGTCCGGGATCTCCGCCAGGAGGCGGGCCTCGAAGGCATCACGCAGACCGCGCACCCGGTCCATCTCCGGCAGCCGGGCCTTGGCCCGTTCCGCCGCCCTGCCCAGCCCCACAAGCCCGGGCACGTTCTCGGTGCCGCCGCGGCGGCCTCGCTCCTGGGAGCCCCCCAGCATCAGCGGCTTCAGCCGCACGCCCCGCCGGATCATGAGCAGGCCGGTGCCTTTCGGCCGTGGAACTTGTGGCCGCTGAGGCAGAGCAGGTCTGCGCCCCAGGCCCCGGCATCCACGGGTACCTTGCCCACGGCCTGGGTGGCGTCCACCAGGAAGAGCGCGCCCTTGGCCTTGGCGATGCGGCCCGCCTCGGCCACGGGAAAGAGCACGCCCGATTCATTGTTGGCGGCCATGACGGCCACCAGGGCCGTATCCGGGCGCACGGCGGCCTCCAGGGCGGCCGGATCCAGGCGGCCGGACCCGTCCACACCCACCTCCGTGACCTCGCCCCCCTGGCCCTTCCACCAGGCCGCCAGGGCCCGCACGGCGGGGTGCTCCACAGCGGTTACCACCAGGTGCCGCTTCGCCGGGAAGGCCTCCCACACGCCCCG
>JAMPXL010000208.1 GCA_023701165.1 Geothrix sp.
CGGCCCGCCTCCAGGACCGCCCGGCCCTGACGGCCCCCGGCTGGGGGACCCTCAGCCATGCGCAGCTCCGCAACCGCGCCGAGGGCGTGGCCCTGGGCCTGCTGGCGGCCCCCCCGCCGCCCCTGGTGTTCTCCGCCACCGGCACGCCCTGGGACTGGGGCGCCGAGCTGGCCGCTGCGGCCGCCGGCCTGGCCTGGGACGCCACTGGGCAGCAAGTGCCCTCGGAGATTCTGGGTGGTACCCGCTTCAATGCGGAGGCGGGGCGCGGGGCCTACCACGCCTGCGAACAGACCGTGACAGAGGCCACCATCTTCAGCCCGGGCCTCACCCAGGGCGAACTGATGGCCAGGCTGCGGCGCCTGAACACGGCCCTCGGCTGGGACCACGACACCCGCGTGGCGCTTCCCCTGGCCCGCCTGGGCGAGCCAGCCCTCCGCGCAGCCCTCTGGAGCGTCCTCTACGCCGGCGGTCACGCCCTGCTGGAGGCCCCTGAGCCGGCCGCCGCCCCGGGATTCCTGGCGCGCTTCCGGAAGGCCCCGCTCCCGGCCTGGAACCCCGAGGCGTTCCGGGACCTCTGGCGCTGATCCGGACCAGGCGGGCTGCTAATCTGGCGAAGGATATGGGAAACCACAATGAAACTCCTGATCGTCGAAGATGACCCCAGGGCGGCCCAGGCGCTGGAGCGCAGCCTGCGCCAGCACTGCTTCCTGGTCGAAACGGCCTTCGACGGCCTGCAGGGGCTGTCCATGGCCAGACAGGAGACCTTCGACTGCCTCATCCTGGACGTGATGCTGCCCGGCATGGACGGCTTCACCCTGGTGGCCGAGCTCCGCACCGCGGGCATCGAGACCCCGGTGGTCTTCCTCACGGCCCGGGACGCCCTGCCGGACCGGATCCGGGGGCTGGAAGTGGGGGGCGGTGACTACCTGGTCAAGCCCTTCGCCTTTTCCGAGCTGCTGCTCCGGATCAACAACCTCCTCCAGCGGGGCGGCGAAACGCTCACCAAGGACCTCATCATCGGCGACCTGTCCATCCACCGCGCCCAGCGGAAGGTCTACCGGGGCGGCAAGCGCCTGGACCTCAGCAACCAGGAGTACGCCCTCCTCGACCTGCTGGCCCGGAACCGGGGCAATGTCGTCACCCGCACCCGCATCGCCGAGGAACTGTGGGAGCTGGCCTTCGACGGCGATTCCAACCTGGTGGATGCCGCAGTCCGGCGCCTGAGGAAAAAAGTGGAGGACCCCTTCGAGGGCAAGCTCATCCACACCCGCCGGGGGGTGGGCTACATCCTCGAATGCCCCCTGTGATCGGCGCATTCAAGCGATCTCTGCTGGTCCGGCTGTCCCTGGGGTTCGCGCTCACCCTCTCGGGGCTCGTGGGCGCCTCCGGCCTTTTCCTCTACTCCTCCATCGAGCACATCGTCTACACCCAGATCAACCGGGACTTCATCAACACCGCCAAGCTCCTGCTGCACAAGCTGGACGATGACCGCCTGCCCCTGGACAAGGAGATCCTGGATGTCGGCGAACACTTCTCCGTCCGCGTGACGGACCTCGCATCCAAGGTGGTCCTCGAGACCCACGGCATGGACAAGAAATTCCCGCCCCTGTGCCTGCCCGCAGACCCTGGGGACTGGCTCTGGACCCAAGGGCCCTCCACGCCGGACCACACTCCCCGGTCCCTGCGGGTCCGCTACCACCAGGGCTGGGTCCAGCTCTCGCGCGATCTCAAGCCCGAGGAAACCCTGCTCAGGGAGTTCTTCCAGTCCATGCTCGCCCTGCTGGCCATCGCGCCCGTCATCGGCGCGGCCTTCGGCTACTGGCTCGTCAAGATGGGCCTCAAGCCCCTGCGCTACCTGGAAGACGAGGCCGAGAACCTCCGTCCGGAAAACCTGGGGATCCGCATCGACTCCCACCGCCTGCCCACCGAACTGGCGCCCCTCTCCCTGGCCCTGAACCACAGCATCGCCCGCCTGGAATCCGCCTTCGCCCGGCTGTCGGAGCTCAACAGCGACGTGGCGCACGAGCTGCGGACGCCCGTCCACTCCCTCCGCCTGGAAACCGAGCACATCCTGGCCAGCGGCCACCTGCCCGAGGCTGCGGAAGAGCAGCTGGCCGGCATGATGGACACCCTGGACCACATGGCGGCCCTCATCGAGCAGATGCTCTTCCTGGCGCGGTCGGAGGATCCCGCCCACCAGGTGGAGATGCTGCCCCTGGATGTGCAGGATCTGCTGGACACCGTCCAGGAACCCTTCGTGTCCCTCGCGGAGGAAAGCCAGATCACGGTGGAGATCTCCGCCCCCCCTGGGCTCACCCTGAGGGGGAATGCCACCCTCCTCCGGCGGGCGCTCCATAACCTGTTGGCCAATGCCATCCGCCATTCGCCGCCGGGAAGCACCGTGTCCCTCGAGGCCGCCTCAACGCCGGAAGGCCTGACCCTGGCCGTGAGGGACCGGGGCGAGGGCATTCCCAAGCAGTTCCTCGCGACCCTGGGCCAGCGCTTCGTGCGCACCGACGCCTCGCGCAGCCGGAAGCGCGGCGGCGCAGGGCTGGGATTGGCCATCGTGAATGGCATCGCCAAGCTCCACGGCGCCGTCCTCCGCATCGAGAGCGAAGAGGGTGTGGGCACAGTGGCGAAGATCACATTCCAGGAATTCTGATCAAACAATCAGGTTCGGATCATCCAGCGATCAGGCGCCGGAATTAACTTCACCCTCGGGTCATGTTCCTGCCCGAGGGTGCGTCCTGTACCCGGAATGTTCCGAACTCCCTGCAATGAGCCTTCCTGAGGAGATCTGCTATGACCACCCGCAAACGACCTTTCGGAGCCCTGGGGGCGGCCTTCGGGCTGGCCCTGGCGCTCGCCTTCCTGCCGCTGGGCGCGGCCCAGCCCGCGGCCAAGGCCCAGAAGTCAGGTGAGCTGAACTGGGCGGCCGTGAACCCCGCCTTCGCCTCGGCTGCCTTCGTCAAGGACAAGGCCGTCTGCGCCAGCTGCCACGAAGACGCCATGAAGGCCTATGCCGGGACCACCCACGGCCGGACCTTCCAGCACGGCGCCAAGGGCGCCCTCCAGGCGCTGGATTGCGAAGCCTGCCACGGCCCCCGCAGCCTGCACGCCGCCAACCCGGACGCCAGCCTGAAGATGACCGCCAAGCAGTACACCCAGGCCTGCATGCAGTGCCACCAGGACGGCGGCCGCATGCACTGGAAGAACAGCCGCCACCAGGCTGCCGACGTGAACTGCACCTCCTGCCATTCCGTGATGAAGAAGCAGAGCGACAAGGCCCTCCTGGCGAAACCCACCGAGGCCGCCGTCTGCTACAGCTGCCACACCGAGGTGCGCGGCGAGATGCAGCGGACCTCCCACCACCCGGTGCGCGAGGGCAAGATGACCTGCTCCGACTGCCACAACACCCACGGCTCCACCGGCAAGGCCCTCCTGAAGGGCGCCACCATCAACGAGACCTGCTTCCAGTGCCACCAGGAGAAGCGCGGGCCCTTCCTCTGGGAACACGCCCCCGTGCGTGAGAACTGCGCCAACTGCCACAACGCCCATGGCACCAACAATCCGAACCTGCTCGACGCCAAGGGTTCCTTCGGCTGCCTGCAGTGCCATTCCTACGGCGGCCACATCAACCTGCCCCGCTACAACCGCACGAGCAATCCCTACGGCCAGGGCTGCGTGAACTGCCACACCACCCAGCACGGATCCAACAGCCCGTCGGGCGCCAAGTTCACCCGCTAGAGGAGACCCTGACCATGAGCGCAAAACACGTTATCGGATCCCTCCTGCTGCTGGCCCCGGTGGCCCTCGGGGCCCAGGATGCCAAGAAGACCGAAGTCTCCGGCGAATTCAGCGTCGAGGGCCGCAAGGTCGATGTGGACTCCAAGTCCTCGAAGTACAACGAGTACAGCGATGCCAACAACGGCTTCCCCATCTACAA
>JAMPXL010000209.1 GCA_023701165.1 Geothrix sp.
CATCGCCGGCCCTCTTCATTGAGTGTCTGGTCTTGACGTCCGGGCCGGATCTCCGGAGGCTGGAGGTCTCATCCCAGGCCATCCGGAGGTTCCATGTCGAAGCTCCCCCTCGTTCCAGCTTTGCTCCGCCTCATCTCCGAGGGGAGCCTGTTCAAGCAGGTCTTCGCCTGGCTCCTGAGGCTGTGGACGGTTTCGGCCATCGTGGCGGGCGTCTGGCTCTCCATCGAGTTGTGGCGGAGTGGCGGAACCAGCAGCCAGGCGGTCTTCGGGAACCTGGTGTTCCAGGTGGCCCTGGCGCTGGCCTTCTACCTGGTGGCCCACCTCAGCTGGGTGCGGGCCCAGGACGTGGCGGCGATGCCGCAGATCGCCGGAGAGGTCATCATCCCGCTGACCCGCCTGCTCCTGCGGCTGGGCGGAGAGCTCTACGCCAGCCTGACGGCCGTGCTGGGCACAGGCGGAGCCCTCATGATCTGGATCAGCGCCGGTGAGGCCCGCCCGGACCTGGCGGAGCTGCGCGTCGTGCTGCCCGGCGCCGGAGGCGATCCCTTTCCCGCGGGTCTCGCCATGCTGCTGACAGGCCTGGCCTCCGCCGCCCTGGGCCTGCTGGGCGGCTACCTCGCCTCCGAACTGCTGGGCCTGCTCTGCGCCATCGAAAGCAACACGAGGAGCGGGAAGCAGGGCTGAACCGGGAAGCGCGACCTATCGGTACCGCGCTGCCATGACCTTCAGGGTCCTGGCCAGATGAGCCCGGAGCGCTTTCGGCTCGATCACTTCCGCGTCCGCCCCGAACTGCAGAACAAACCGCGTGGGGCCGGACAGCTCGGTGGCCTGGAAGGTCAACAGGACGGTGCCGCCCCGCTCCTTGCGCACCTCTACCCGGGGCAGGGCCGGTGGGGCGTCCAGGAGGGCCTGGGGCCAGTTGGAGCCGCCCACGCGCACCTGCACCTGGAAGGGCGCCGCGGGGCTGAACCAGCCGCCGATCTGAAGGTCCTTCGCCTGCTCCAGGGAGCCCTTGTCGGGGATGAGGCCCCGCTTGGGAAGGGCCTTCGCCTCGACGATGCGGGCCAGCCGGAAGTGCCGGGACTCCTGCTTGGCGGGATCCCAGGCCAGCAGGAAGGCGCCGCCGGAAAACACGTCGTGGGTGAGGGTGAAGGGCACCACCGTGCGGGCGCTGGTGCGGCCCGTGGACGCCGCGGCGTAGGTCAGTTCCATCTCCCGCGGGCCTTCCGGGTGGCCCAGGGCCAGCAGCACCTGGGAGAGCATCTTCGTGTCGAGGGCCTGCTGGTCGTCGGCGCCGCCGCGGACGCAGACATGCGACTGGAGGGCGTCGAAGAGGGTCCGGTCGCGGCTGCTGAGGTGGCTGTCCGCCAGCGCCCGCAGGCCTTCCAGCTGGTCGTACCACATCTCCGTGGCCGTGCCCTCCAGGGCCATGAGCGCCACTTCCATGGCCAGGCGGGCGTGGGGGGTGATCCGGCTGTCCCAGTCCGGCGCCTTCTCCAGGGTGAAGTGGATGACCGCGGGCCGCCCCTCGCGGACCTTGCCGAAGCGGGCCCCCTGGTCCTCCAGCAGCACGATGGCGCGGTCCACGGTGCGCATGGCGACGCCGCCCAGCCTGCGGGCCAGCCCGGCCTTGGTGATGCCCCGCTCCCCGGCGTCGCGGATGGCCTCCAGCACCGCCTGGAGCCGCTCGGGCTTCACCAGGCTGGCCCCGTCGGGGCGGGAGGACTCGGGAGCCTTGCGGGACGCGTAGCGGGCCATGGCGACCTCCGGGTCCAGGATTGGCCAGTCGCTGTCCAATGGCAAGGGGTAGAAAGGATGGCTGTGAACAGTCGGCCATCAGGTGGCGGCGGCTCCGCTACTCTGGAATCCCATGACCACGCTCCACTACTCGAACCGGACGGAGGCGCTGCTGGAGCGGCTGGCCTCGGACGTGGCGGCGCACCGGGCGGAGAAGGGCCCCTGGGAGCCTGTCAACATCGTGGTGCCGAACCGCAACGTGCAGGTCTGGCTCCAGCAGGGCCTGGCGGATGCCCTGGGCATCGCCGCCAACCTGCGCTTCCTCTTCCTGGACCAGCTGTGGCGGGAATCCCTGCCGCGCCAGGATCCGCCCCTGCGCCTGCTGGACCGCCCCGCCATCCAGGGCCGCCTCCTGGCCCTGGCCGGCGATGGGGCCCTCATGACAGAAACGGGGTTCGCCTCCTATCTGGAGGGGGACCCGGACGGCCGCCGGACCGTCCAGCTCTGCGGGCGTCTGGCGCGGCTCTACGAGGAGTACCTGCTGTCGCGGCCCGAGTGGATGGAACGCTGGGAGCAGGGCCGGGCCGTGTCGGAGGATCCCCGCGAAGCCCCCCAGCGGCGGCTGTGGCAGGCGCTGCGCCGGGACCTGAAGGCCGCGCCCCAGCGCTGGATCAGCCTGCCCGAGTACTTCACCTCCAGCCTCATGGCCCGGGGCCGCTTCCCGGAGCGCATCTTCGCCTTCGGCCTGTCCCAGATGGCCCGCGCCTACCACGAGGCCTTCCGGAACCTGGGCTCGCTGCGGCCCGTGGACCTCTACGTGCTGAACCCCTGCGGCGAGTTCTGGGAGGACGTGCGCGGTCCCCGCGAAGCGACGCCCGGGGACGATCCCTATGGCCTCCTGCTGGAGGAGCACCTGGGGCTCCAGCGGTGGGGGCGCCCCGGCCGTGAGAACGTCCGCCTGCTGAACGACCTGGTGGACTGCGATTTCGAGGACCAGTTCCGGGAACCGGAAGAGGACACGCTGCTGGCCCGCCTCCAGTCCGATCTCCTGCGCCGGGCGCCCACCATGCCCGAAGACTCGCCGCTGTCCGTGGATGGCAGCCTGCGCGTGGCCGCCTGCGCCAGTCCGCGCCGCGAAGCCGAGGCCGTCGCCTCCGCCATCTGGGAACGCGTGCAGGCCTATGGACTGCGCTTCTCCGACATCGCGGTGATCGTGCCGCCCAGCCAGAAGGACGCCTATCTGGATCACCTGCGGGCGGCCTTCGAGGCCTGCCACCGCCTGCCCTGGGTGGCCGGCGACGAGGGCAGCCGCCGCCTGGCCGGGCTGGTGGACGGGGCGGGGCGGCTGCTGCGCCTCCCCCTGTCGGACTTCACCCGGGCTGAGGTGCTGTCCCTGCTGGACCATCCCGCCCTGGCGGCCCGACATCCGGACCTGGCGGGGGACTGGGCGGCCCTGTGCGAGACGCTGGGGGTGGTGCGGGGGCTCGGAGGTACCGGCGCCCCGGAATCTGGTGATCTGTGGACCTGGGCCATGGGGGCGCGGCGCCTGGCCCTGGGGGCCGTGATGCTGCCGGGCGAGCTGGATCTGGATGACCGTCTGTCGGATCCCGTGCCGCCGCCGGAGCAGGGCGGGGCCTTCCTGGCCCGTGTCGAGGGCCTGCTGGCGGACGCCCGGTGGCTGCGGGACCAGCGCCTCACACCCTCGGCCTGGGCTCTCGCCCTGGGCCGTTTCGTGGGCGGCCATCTGGGGGACGGCGAAGCCGACGCGGGCCCGCTGGCGCGCCTCCAGCGGGCCCTGCAGGGGCTGGAGGCTCTGGAGGTGCCGGGCCTGGCGGCGCCTTTGCTGCCCTATGCCGCCGTGCTGGACCTGGCCCTGGAGGCCCTCGAAGGCCTGCGCCGGGATGGCGCCACCCTGGGCCAGGGCGTCATGGTGGCCAGCTATGCCCCCATGCGGGCCCTGCCCTTCCAGGCCCTCTTCCTCATGGGCCTGGGCGAGGGCGTATTCCCGGGCCAGGACGTGCGCAACCCCCTGGACCTGCGGAGCGCGAGCCGGAAGCCCGGCGACGTCTCCCGCGCCGAGCAGGACCGCTACCTCTTCCTGGAGAGCCTGCTCTGCGCCCGTCGGCACCTGCACCTGTCCTACGTGCGGCGGGACGCGGCGGACGGCACGGAGCTGGAGCCCTCGCCCCTGCTGGAGGACTTGAGGGA
>JAMPXL010000210.1 GCA_023701165.1 Geothrix sp.
AAATATTCTCATTAAAATCTTCGACCATGGTCCGCTGGAACCGATCGAAGAGGGATAGCGCAATGTCATCCCTTCCGCCAGGGAAGTAGTTGTACAGCGTCTGGTTGCTGACGCCGGCGATGGACAGGATGTCCCTCAGGGTGATGTCCCTGGCCGGGAACTGTCCGAACAGCCCCGCCGCGGCCTCGAGGATGGCCAGATAGGACCCGCGCCCCGAGTTCTTTGGCTCAAGGGTGCGAAGCGTCCTGATCCGTTCATCCATCCGCCTGGACTCCTCTTCCAAAAATCACAGTAGGGCCTTTTTTGAGGGCATTCGTAGAACACTCACGAAAGCAATTAATTCAAGTTGTTCAATCAAATCTATTTAGACCTTCGTGTCTCTTGGAATCGACAGCTTGGGAAAGAAAGTTGAAGATGGTTCATAGACCTAGGTTATTTATGCCCTATTCCCTTAAAATCCTCGCGATATTCGGAGAGAAAGTCATGGCAATAGGAGGCCTTGCACGGATTCGGAAGGCAGGCGTGACGGTCCATGCCCTACGGCCGGTCTCCGGATTCAAACCGTGAGCGCGGAGGAGTCTCGCCAAGAGACCTTCATCCTCCTGGTGGATGACGACACCCTCATCCTGGAATCCGTCGGCGCCCTCATTTCCCGCCTGGGCTATACGCCCGTACGCGCCACCACCGGCGAGGAGGCCCTGGCCCTGCTGGAAGTCGGGCTGGAACCGGCCCTGGTGATCCTCGACATGGACATGCCCGGCCTGGGCGGGGCGCGCACCCTGCCCTGGATCCGCGCCCTAAGGCCCGATCTGCCGGTGGTGATCTCCACCGGGGGCCACAACCCGAAGGTCGAGGAACTCCTCCGGACCTTTCCCCACATCTCCCTGTTGCCCAAGCCCTACGGCTTCCGGGAGCTCAAGGAACGGCTCGGCTAGGCGGGCGGCAGGCAGGTCCCGGCCCGGCTCCGGTAAAGTGGGTCAAGGAGGATGGCGTGATCCAGCATCCAGGCAACGTGTTCGTGGTTTCGGCGCCTTCGGGCGCGGGGAAATCCACGTTGACCCAGCGGCTGGTGCAGGAAGTGCCGGACCTGAGTTTCTCCATCTCCTTCACCACCCGGAAGCCCCGGCCTGGCGAGGTGGATGGCCGCGACTACTTCTTCATCGACGAGGCGCGCTTCGACGCCATGGTGGCCGGGGGCGGCTTCGTGGAATGGGTGCAGGTCTACGGGCACCGCTACGGCACGGGCCGGGACTGGCTGAACGGCGTCCTGGCCACGGGCCGGGACGTGCTGCTGGACATCGAGACCACGGGCGCCCTGAACCTGCGTGGAGCCATTCCCGATGCCTGCATGATCTTCCTCCTGCCGCCTTCGGCCGCGGCCCTGGAGCAGCGCCTGCGCGGCCGGGGCAAGGACTCGGACGAGCAGATCCGCATCCGGCTGCAGCACGCGCGGCACGAGCTGGAGCTGTACGGGGCCTACGACTACCTGGTGATGAATGACGACCTTGAGCTCGCCTACCGGCAGTTCGAGAGCATCATCCTCGCCACCCGGGCCCGCCGGGAACGCATGGCCCCCGTGGCGCAGGGGATCCTCCAGGGCTTCTGAGAAAACCCCGCATCGCCCCCGGAGGGGCCCGGGCGTATCCTGGAGGCATTCTCCCCGGGAGCCTCATGGCCCGTTTCATCAAGCGCAATTGGATGTGGATGGTCATGGCCGCGACCGTGGCCGTGGCGGGCCCCCTGCTGGCCCGGTCCGGCGCGGAAGGCAACCGGCAGCGGAGCCTGGACACCCTCACCGAGATCATGGACCTGGTGCAGAAGCAGAGCCCCGAGCCGCCAGCGCCCCGGCAGCTCACCCACGCCACCATCCAGGGCATGCTCCACACCCTGGACCCCCACTCGAACTACATGGACGAAAGCGAGTTCCGCCTGCTCCGCGAAGAGCAGAAGGGCTCCTTCTTCGGCATCGGCGCCATCATCCAGCAGCACGACCAGGGCATCGCCATCATCAGCCCCATGAAGGGCGGCCCCGCGGAGCGCCTGGGCGTGCGCTCCGGCGACATCATCAAGGAGATCGACGGCGCCAGCACCGAGGGCATGAGCTCCAACGCCGCCCTCCAGAAGCTCCGGGGCGAGAAGGGCACCCTGGTGGAGATTGCCGTGCAGCGGTCCGGCATCGCAGGCCTGCTACGCTTCTCCATCCCCCGCGCCGAGGTCCCCACCAACAGCGTCTACTACAGCTTCATGCTGAACCCCACCACGGGCTTCATCCTCATCAAGGACTTCGGCGAAACCACCGCCGACGAGTTCGAGAAGGCCGTGGCCACCCTCAAGAAACAGGGGATGAAGCAGCTCGTCCTGGACCTGCGCGGCAACGGCGGCGGCGTCCTGGATGCGGCCATCGGCATCTGCCGCCAGCTCCTGGGCCCCGACCAGCTCATCGTGAGCCAGAAGGGCCGGGACGGCCGCGACGAGAACCAGACCCGCACCAGCAAGGGCGCCCAGCTGGACCCCTTCCCGCTGGTCATCCTCATCAACCGCGGCTCCGCCAGCGCCAGCGAGATCGTCGCCGGCGCCGTGCAGGACCACGACCGCGGCCTCGTGGTCGGCCAGACCAGCTGGGGCAAGGGCCTCGTCCAGAGCCTGCTGCCCATCAACCGCTCCCGTGGCCTGGCGCTCACCACCGCCCGCTACTACACCCCCTCGGGCCGCAGCATCCAGCGCGACTACACCCACGGCCTGGACGACTACTACAACCCCGAGGATGAGAAGGATGCCAAGCCCCAGGGCCCGGAATTCAAAACCGACCTGGGCCGCACGGTCTATGGCGGCGGCGGCATCAATCCCGACTACCCCCTGCCCCTGGTCCGCCTCAACGAGTTCATGGTCAACCTCCGCTTCCGGCATTCGGCCTTCTTCCGCTACGCCGTGCAGGAGAAGGAGCAGTTCGGGATCCGCTCCGGCCAGCATGCCGACGAAGTGGTGATGGCGCGCTTCCGCGCCTGGGCCCAGGAGCAGAAGCTCCCCATCAGCGACCAGGACTGGGAGAGCAATCGGGAGGCCATGCAGGAGCAGCTCTCCATCGAGATGCAGAACGTGGCCTTCGGTGTCGAGGCGGGCTTCAAGCTCCAGTGCGAGAAGGATCCCGCGATCCTCAAGGCCCTGGAATTGATGCCCGAAGCCGAGGCCCTGCTCCGCAAGAAGCAGCTTCTCAACCGCGCCGCCACCACCACGGCCGCCGCCCTCCGCTGAAGCGAGGTTCCCATGGACGTCACGCTCCCCGAGCATGTTGAAGCCCTGCGCCAGGAAGTGCGCAGGTTCGCCGAAAAGGAGATCCGCCCCCACGTCATGGCCTGGGACGAGGCCAAGACCTTCCCCATGGGCGTGGTGAAGCAGCTGGGCGAGATGGGCATGATGGGCGTCATCTTCCCCGAGCAGTACGGCGGCGCGGGCATGGGCTACCTGGAATACGCCGTGGTGGTGGAAGAACTGTCCCGGGTGGACGGCTCCGTGGGCATCACCGTCGCCGCCCACAACAGCCTGTGCAGCAACCACATCTATGCCATGGGCGACGAGCGCCAGAAGCAGGCCTGGCTGAAGCCCCTGGCCAGCGGCCAGGCCATCGGCGCCTGGGGCCTCACGGAGCCCGGTTCCGGCAGCGACGCGGGCTCGCTCCGCACCGCCGCGAAGAAGGAGGGCTCCCACTACATCCTCAACGGCACCAAGACCTTCATCACCCACGGCACCGTGGGCGACATCTTCGTGGTGATGGCCCGCACGCGGCCACCTCAGCCCGGCCGCAGCAGCGCCGACGGCATCAGCGCCTTCGTGCTGGAGAAGGGCATGAACGGCTTCCGGGCCGGCAAGCAGGAGAACAAGCTGGGCCTGCGGGCCAGCGACACCTCCGAGCTGATCATGGAGGACGTGAAGGTGCCCG
>JAMPXL010000211.1 GCA_023701165.1 Geothrix sp.
CCTGCTGGAACCCTACGCGAAGGGCGGCAAGACGGGCCTCTTCGGCGGCGCCGGCGTGGGCAAGACCGTGCTGATCATGGAGCTCATCAACAACATCGCCAAAGGCCACGGCGGCTACTCCGTATTCGCGGGCGTGGGCGAGCGGACCCGCGAGGGCAACGACCTCTGGCACGAGATGATGGATTCCGGCGTCATCGACAAGGAAGACCTGTCGAAGAGCAAGGTGGCCCTCATCTACGGCCAGATGACCGAGCCGCCCGGAGCCCGTGCCCGCGTGGCGCTCACCGGCCTCACCGTCGCCGAGTACTTCCGCGACGTGGAAGGCAAGGATGTGCTGCTCTTCGTGGACAACATCTTCCGCTTCACCCAGGCCGGCGCCGAAGTGTCCGCGCTGCTGGGCCGCATGCCCTCCGCCGTGGGCTACCAGCCCACGCTGGCCACGGAAATGGGCGAGCTGCAGGAGCGCATCACCTCCACGAAGAAGGGCTCCATCACGTCCGTGCAGGCCGTGTACGTGCCCGCGGACGACTACACCGATCCCGCGCCCGCCACCACCTTCGCCCACCTGGACGCCACCACGAACCTCTCCCGCGAGATCGCGGCCCTGGGCATCTACCCCGCTGTGGATCCCCTGGCCTCCACCAGCCGCCTGCTGGATCCCCGCATCCTGGGCGACCACCACTACAACACCGCCATGCGCGTGAAGGCGATCCTGCAGAAGTACAAGGAACTGCAGGACATCATCGCCATCCTCGGCATGGATGAGCTGTCGGACGACGACAAGCTCATCGTGGCCCGGGCCCGCAAGATCCAGCGCTTCCTCAGCCAGCCCTTCTTCGTGGCCGAGCAGTTCACGGGCATGTCGGGCAAGTACGTGAAGCTCGAGGACAGCATCAAGGGCTTCAGCGAGATCTGCGACGGCAAGTGGGACCACCTGCCCGAGCAGGCCTTCTACCTCGTCGGCACCATCGAGGAAGCCGTCGAGAAGGCTGAAAAGCTCGCAGCAGTTTAGTTTCGCCTTTCCCTGCTCGGAATCCGCTACGCGGATTCCGAGTCTTCAAAAGAGATTGTCATGGCCGATACGATCAAACTGGAAGTCGTCACCCCGGAGCGGCCGGTCTTTTCGGCCGAGGTGGCCGAGGTGCAGTTCCCCACGGCTGCCCGCGGCTACTACGGCATCCTGCCGGGCCACACACCGCTGATGACCGAAGTGGGCGATGGCCTGCTGTACTACATCCAGGACGGCCAGAAGCACTGGCTCACGGTCTTCGGCGGCTTCGCCGAAGTGGGTCCCGACCGCGTCACCATCCTGGCCCGGGAAAGCGAAACCACGGAAATGATCGATCTGGAGCGGGCCGAGGCCTCGCGCCAGCGGGCCCTCCAGCTTCTCAAGGAGGCGCAGACCGAGCATGACCTGGCCACCGCCCATGCCAAGCTCGATGCCAGCCTCATCCGGCTCCAGGCCGCCGGCCACCCTGCGGGCCACGGGTTCTAGCAACGGCCTTCACGGCCCCTCAGCCTTCTCCCCATCCTCACGGATCGGTCCGGCCGGACCGATGGGGGTGGGTGAGTGTTTTCTAGGGAGTTCCCTTGGCCGGCCTTCTGCCCGTGCTTGATCCCCGTCCCCTCCAGGACCTCCTGGAGATGGGGGCGGAGCCTGGGCTGGTGCAGGAACTGATCGGCCTCCTCAAGGAGGACGTCCCGCCGCGGATCCTGACGCTGGAGAAGGCGCTGGGGGCTGCGGACGAGGCGCTGTCGGTCCAGGAGGCCCACCAGCTGAAGGGGGCCACGGCCAACCTGGGCCTCCAGCGTTTCGCCGACCTGGCGGGCCGGATCGAGGATGGCGCCCGGGAGGGCCGCTGGGCGGAGGCCCGGGAGCTGGTGAAGGCCCTGCCGGCTGCCTATGAGGAGGCCCTGGCGGCGCTTCTGGCGGCCTTTCCAGAGTCCTGAGACGGCGGGTCCTACCAGGCCAGGCGTTCGTCCTGGGCCAGCAGGCTGATGCGGGGATCGCCCAGGGCCTGGAGCTGGGGCAGCATGGTCGCCTTGTCGCCGGGCGTGAGGTGGTAGATCCGCACCGGCACATCCCGCTTGAGCTTCTTCAGCTCAGCGCCCAGCTTGGCGGGCGTGAGGTGCTTGGAGGCCTCCGCCAGCCAGGCCTGCTCGTTGGGGAAGCTGGCTTCGGCGATCACCAGGCGCAGGTTCGGCGTGGCATTGGCGGCTTCCCAGATGCGGTCGGTCTCAGCAGTATCGCTGGTGAAGATGAAGGCGTCCCTCCCGTCGTCCACCTTGTAGCCCACGCAGGGCACGAGGTGGTTCACGCGGATGGGCGTGATGCGGAGCCCGCAGACGTCGTAGGTGTGTTCCGGCTCGATTTCGGTGTACCGGATGGTGGGGTCGTTGGGGCTGGGGATGACGCTGAAATCGGGCCACAGCTCGTCGTTGAAGAGGTGGCGGCGCAGCACGTCGAGGGTCTCGGGGAGGGCGTGGATCTCCACGGCCTCGTGGGTGTGCCCGAAGATGTTCTTGGTGAAGAATGGCAGCGTGCAGATGTGGTCCAGGTGCGAGTGGCTGAGGAATACGTGCTGGATTGCCACCTGCTCGGCGACGGCCAGGGCCGCGGTGATGGAGCCGGCGTCGATGGCCACGCAGCCATTCACCAGGAGCCCCGTCAGGCGCTCGCCGTCGGCCTCTCCGCCGCTGCAGCCCAGGATCCGGAGTTCCATCGTCCCTCGGTGTAAGTGGATTCATCATACGAAAAAGGGGCGCGAGGGGCGCCCCTTTTTCGCAGAGGGGACAGGTATTAGAAGCGGATGCCGCCGTAGATGCCGATCTGCACCTGGGGCGCCATGGCCTCGCTCAGGTCCTTGTAGGTGGCGGGGGTGTCCGTCTTGGAGAGGGGGGCGGCCACTTCCACGGCGAAGAAAGGGCTGACGATGGGCGTGGGGATGCTGAAGCCCACGTTCACCCGGGCCCAGGGGCGGCCCAGGGTCGTGTCGCCACTGGCGGCGATGGGGGAGGTGGTTCGGAAGGAGAGCTTCTCGGAACGGTATTCCACGCCCGCGCCCACGTTCACGATGAGCTTCCAGTTCACCATGGCGCCCACGGCCCAGTACTGGTTCTCCAGCTCGCCGTACTTGGTTCCGCCATAGGTGAGGTCGCCCTTGGTCTTGTTGTGCCAGGTGGCGTTCACCTGAAGGGCGGCCACCTTGAGGTCCACCAGATCGAAGCCGCCCCGGATGCCGAAGCCCGTGGGACTCACGGCATCGTACTTCTGGCCGGTGCCGAAGGAGGCGACCTGCGATTTGCCGGCCTGTTTGTCGATGAGAAGGCCCACCTCGCCGGCTGAAACCGGGATGGCGGCCAGAGCGGTCAGGGCAGAGAGAAGGAACAACTTCCTGCGCATGGAGCCTCCAGTTGGCAGATAGGGCATCATCGGGCCTGGACTGGGCGCGGTCAACCTCCATTGACGCGAAGCTCTTGCTAACCTCAGGTCATGCGGGCCCACCTTCGCTTCCTGATCCTCGACGGCTTCGACCCAGACACGGGCGAGCTGGCCCTGAGGGTGGCCTTCCAGGCCGGCGCGGATCCGGGCCTGGACCTGATCCGCCTCCACCTCCACCTGGGCCGGTCCGGCAACCCGCTCGACCCCCTCAGCCGCGAGCTGAGGACCCATGTTCAGATGCCCGTGCCGCCCCTCTGGGAGCATGGCCTCAAGACCTGCATCCACGCCATCGAGGAGGAGCTGGCCGGCCCCGAGGGCCGCAGCGCCCTCCGCTACCTGTGGGTGAGGACCCAGCTGCTCCATCCCGCCGAAGCAGCGAAGTCCACGCCGAACCATGCCGTGGGCCGCCAGGTGGAAATCCTCCGGGACTGGGCGAACCGGCTGGACCAGGAGGGCCAG